>CAKVNP010000001.1 GCA_934777095.1 uncultured Clostridium sp.
CCGGAATCGAACCGGTACGGTATCGCTACCGCAGGATTTTAAGTCCTGTGCGTCTGCCTGTTCCGCCACTTCAGCATGTTTGCTGTTTCGCTGCCGTCTCACCTGACGACAAAATTAATTATATAGTATGACTCTAATACTGTCAACATATTTTTTCATTTTTTTTATTTTTTTTGTACAAAGTCTGCAAACCCCTGTAAACAAGCTGTTTTATTATTAAATTTTCTTATGTAAAACATTAAAAGTACAGAAAAAAATCTGTACTTTTAATTTTATATATTAATTATCTACATTATTTCTAATTAAAAACCTTTTTTACTTCTACCTTTAAATTCTTGGTGCTTTTTAAAATCTTGTTGTCTTTCTTCACTATCCTTTAAAAATCTTGACATTATATCTTCAAAATTTCCTGGGTTAGTTTTCTTTTTTTCTTGATTCCATTCTACATCAGCAGGCTTTGCTGACTTTTTAACAACATTCGCTTGTTTAATTGATAAGCTTATTTTGCCATTATCATCAATTGATATTACTTTCACCTTAACTTTATCTTGCTCGCTAAGATGTTCTCTTATATCTTTAACAAATGAATCTGCCACCTCAGAAATATGAACTAATCCTGTCTTACCTTCGATTTCTACAAAAGCTCCAAAGTTTGTGATATTTACCACTGTACCTTCTAATATGTTTCCTGCCATTAAGGTCATACTACAAAGAATCCTCCTTAAATTTTAATAATATATGTTACTAATAATAATAACCACTTTTCTAAAATTAAACCAAGTTAATTACTACTGTTGAGGCTCTGAACTTTCTATTACTTGTTCACCTTCTTTAATCAACCCTAATCTTTCTCTAGCAAGCTTCTCAATATACTCATAATTACTTTGAGCGCTTTCAACTTCAGCTTGTAATTTCTGATTTTTCTCTTTTAATTGATTTAATTCTTCCTGTTGTGTACTCATGCTTTTTTTTATCTTATTTAATGCAATAAACTGTCTACCTAAGCTTAATAGGAAAAATGCACAAATAAGTACAACAATTATCTTACTAACTGTCAGCTTCTTTTTCATAAAAACAGTACCCTCTTTTATAAATAATATAAGTCTATTTTAAACATTATATTTACTTAATTCAAGCTATTTTTTGTTTCCTATTATCTTTTTCCTGTAATATTGTAAAAAATAAATTTAAAAGGGTATAAAATGTTTTTATAGATGACTCTTATAGCCTTTCCTCCACCCTGGATAATTGCAAGCTCCATCATAATAACTATTGGGCTGATAAATTTAATATATAAAAATAAAGCAGCCACCATAAAAAGATATACATATGGTCCTAAAAATGCATAATCAGTGTATAGTAAAAAAGTAAATACAACAATAGCAGCTAATACAGCAAATAAAATATCTTCTATAACAATCACTGGTTTAGGCACACTTTTTCCCCTGATTATTCTATACAGATCAAACATTGCTCCAACTAAAAGCCCTGATAAAAATGAATATAATATAATACTAAATTGGATATTTATTGGTAAAGGCATACTATCACCTACTTAAAAAGTCTTCCCAGGATACTTTCTTTATCCTTTTTTATTTCTTTGCCGCTATAAATCATAGCACCAATTTCTCCAATAATAATTACATCACCATTTTGGACATCAAGCTTATTCATTTTAAGCCCCATGCCCTTAATAGTTAAAGCCCCTAGTCTAGTATTTAATATTATCTTTTCTTCATCAAAGCTAATAACCTCTAACACACCTGTCATTGTCAATTTCTTTCTACTCTCTAATACTAAATTCCCTCTATTATCTTCTATTTTACTATCACTCTTTTTTTCCATCCTCTAATCCTCCATATATTCCTTGATTAAAATATATGAAGTTGACCATAAATTTATTCTTTATCTTCTTCCCCTTCAATAATAACATACATTTCTTTTGCATCTTCTTTTCTTACATGCTCAGCTATATTAATAATTTCAGCTTTAAGCTTTCTTGCTGCAAAAGTAATTTCAATTATATCACCTTCTTTTACTTCAGTAGATGGTTTAGCTACCTTGCCATTAATAGCAACTCTTCCACCTGCACAAGCTTCTTTTGCTACAGTTCTTCTTTTGATTATTCTTGATACTTTTAAATATTTATCTAACCTCACCTATATGAACCACCTTTCTAATATTACATCTAACTTATCGAATTTATCTCTATATATGATAAAAACCCGAGAAAACTCGGGTTCTTTAAAAGCTAAAAATTACTTATTAACTCTATCTTTAAATTCTTTTCCTGCTTTGAATACTGGAACAGTTGAAGCTGGAATTTGGATAGTTTCTTTAGTTCTTGGGTTTCTTCCTTCTCTAGCAGCTCTTTCTCTAGTTTCGAAAGTACCAAATCCAACTAATTGAACTTTTTCTCCGTTTTCTAAAGCTTCTTGTACTGAATCCATAAATGCTTTTAAAGCAACTTCAGCATCCTTTTTAGTTAATTGAGACTTTTCAGCCATGCTTGTAATTAATTCTGATTTATTCACGATAACATCCTCCTTAAATAAACAGTTATATATTTTGTAGCTAACTGTAATACATATGTACTATAACTACATTACCTTATTATATAACCACTTTTATTTGTAGTCTATAGAAAAATGGCTATTTTGCTATAAAAATATAGCTATTACAACTTTTTCATGTAGTATAGTCTTTCCTTACTCCCATATTATTCTTCATAAAATTTAAAAATCCTTTTTTCAAAGCATTTTTTTGTACTTTATTCGAATTCTTTTGCCTTTTCCCAAAGTTCATTAAGTTCTTCTAATGATACCTCTTTTAGCTCTTTCCCTTGTTTAAGGATACTTTCTTCAATGAACCCAAATCTAGATGCAAACTTTTTATTTGCTAAATTAAGTGCATTTTCTTCATTAACATCAAGTAATCTACCTAAATTTACACAGGCAAATAATAAATCGCCCATTTCATTTGTTATTCTATCCTTATTTTTATTATTATATTCACAGATAACTTCTTTTAGTTCCTCTGAAACCTTGTCTGCAGCCTCCATTGGATCATTAAAATCAAAGCCAACTTTAGCAGCTTTCTTTTGAATTTTATGAGCTCTCAATAACGCTGGTAAAGTTTTTGCTATGGAATTAATTTCTTCACTTATACTTTCGAAGTTTTTCTCCTGAACCTTTAGCATTTCCCAATTATTTATTACTTCATCTGAATCTGCTGCTTCTTTATCTCCAAAAACATGTGGATGTCTAAAGATCATTTTTTCAGAAATAGCATCAATTACATCTCCTATATTAAAGTATCCATCTTCTTCACCTATAATAGAATGGAATACTACTTGTAATAATACATCTCCTAATTCTTCAATCATTGAATCTATATTATCATCCTCAATAGCTTCTACTACTTCATATGCTTCTTCTATCAAGCAGTTCTTTATGCTTTCATGAGTTTGTTCTCTATCCCATGGACAGCCATTTTCACTTCTTAAAGTTCTGATTATGCTCATTAAATCATTAAAATCTCTTTTATTATCTAAGTCCTTTGGAATATAAACTGATGTTAAGTAATCAATATCTTCCTGCATATCTAATTCATAAAGCGGAATTTCTCTTATTGATTCTTCACCTTGTATTCCTGCAGCCCTTACATAATATATTTTAGTTTCGTCATTATAATATTCTAATAGTTCTAATTTAACTTCAGATGCAATTAAAGGATTATACACTTGTGTAATAATAGTTCCAATCCTTTTATCTAAAACTTGATTTTTTATATCAAAGGCATCAATTACCTTTAAACCTTCTATTGGATCTATCTTTAATGAATCCATCATAGCATCAATAAAACTTACAGCTGGTAATATTTCATATGGTATTTTATTTTCATCACATAATCTAATTAAATTAAATACTGATTTTTCTGCTACAAGCGGATGTCCTGGAACTGCATAAACAAGTTCACCAGTCTTTTTGTATTCTTGAATCATATCTTGTGCTATTTTTTCATACACCTCATCAAAACTGGTGCTTGTTTCATAATAATTGTCACAAGTGTTGAATCCATCTATTCTTTCTTTTAAATAATCCACAGTTGGATGTTTTTCCGTTCTAAAATATAAATTTTTACTTTGTTCTATCGCATTTACAGCCCCTATAGTCAATGCTTCTGGTGCTCCTGGCCCAAGACCAATAATTTTTATCATAAGATGAGTTCTCCTTTTCCTATTGTTTTCTCGCCAACTTACCCTTTATTTCATCTATTTCAAAGACTTTAAAAAGAACAATAGCTATCATATATATAATAATACCCATAAATATAGATAATAAGCAAGAAATACTATTGTTTTGTGTTTTATCCATCAAATATAAATATGATGCCAGTACTCCTGCAATCATTACTATAGCAGAAAATATAGGCTTAATAAATGATGAATATACGTCTATTTTACATTTTAATTTTGTTTTTAGTGAAATAATGTTTAGAACAGTAACACATAGATATGCAGTTATGCTTGCAATAACTGCTCCATAAATATTTATACTCTTAATCGGTACCAGGTACCAGGTTAAAATAACTTTTATTATACATCCTATAAAAAGATTAATAATCGGTCTTATATAGTGGTTTACGGCTTGTAATATAGAAGTGGTTGTTTGAGTTATGATTATAAATGGAATTGAGATAGCTAGATATTTTAATATATCAGCCCCCTCATATTGTCCCAAAAAAATTAATTTCATTATTGGTGAAGCAAGAAAATATAATCCTAGAACACTAGGAAAAGCAATTACACATGAAAGCCTCATTGCAATATTAATTTTATTTTCAACTTCTTTTTGATTTTTTAATATATAGTTTTCTGCAATTATTGGAATTAAAGATGTACATACTGCTACTGATAAAGTTAACGGAATATTTACTAAAACTGCCGCCTTCCCTGTAAGCTGACCAAAAATATCTGTTGCTGCCTGGGATGTCATACCAGTTTTCAGTAATTTTATAGGCACTAAAGCAGAATCGATAAGGCTCATAATTGAACCTACTGTTGCTCCAATTGAAATAGGTATTGATATTTTTAATATCTCATTTAATAATTCAGTATTTGTTTTAACCTTTCTGATACCCGATTCCCTTTTAAACTTTTTATATTTACATCCTAAAAAAATTAAGGCCATCAATCCACCAGCAGATGCACCTAAAGCTGCACCTCCTGCAGAATACTCAATACCTTTAGACAATAAAAGATAAGCTGCACCAACACCTACAACAACTCGCCCAATTTGTTCTAATATCTGTGAAATCCCTGAAGGAGTCATATTCTGCTGCCCTTGGAAAAAGCCCCTAAAAACAGTAACAAAAGAAACTATTGCTGGTGCCAATGCTATACTAACCAATGCATAATAAGATTTATTATCCCATTTCAATAGTGAAATTATCGGCTTGGAAAATACCAATAAAACCACTGTTGTTCCTATGCCAAGAACAGACATTAAATATGCTGACTCTTTTACTACCTCGTATGAACCTTCCGTATCTCCCACTGCATTTCTTTCTGAAATCATCTTAGACATTGCCACTGGAACTCCTGAAGCCATTGAGACATAAAACATATATAATGGATAAGATAATTGATAGTATCCCACTCCTTCATTTCCAATAAGCAATATTAATGGCCATCTAAAAAATATACCTAAACATTTAGCAATCATCCCAGCTAGTCCAAGAATCAAGCTACCTTTAATTAGCGACTGCTTCTTCATAAAATACCTCCAAACTTTATATATTACTCATTAATTCTTATTTCAAGCCTAGAGGTATTATTACTGTTATTTTTTTGTATTTATATTAAATATTAATTTAATATAATTTCATTTAATTATTGCTCCATTTGTTTTCCTAAAAATGCAGCTGCAGTTTCTGCAAGTTTTAATTCTAATTCTCCAAATTTCTCATCAGCTGTTTTTGAAAGAATTAAAACAGCCCCAATAGCGTCACCTTCTGCAATTATAGGAGCAATAACCTGGTTTGAGTATACTCCATTCTCTTCATCATTATGTAATGGTATAGTCTTTCCGTTTTCCACTATCAACGTAGCTTTTCTTCCATCCATAATCCCTTCAAGCTCTGTACTTATCTTTCTATCAAGATAATCTTTTTTAGGTGCTCCACTTGCTGATACAAATGTATCTTTATCTGAAATCAAAACTATATGTCCAATTGCTTGCTGTAAACTTTCAGCATATTCTTTTGAAAAATCAGTTAGTTCTCCAATAGGTGAATATTTTTTTAAGATTACTCCACCTTCTCTATCAGTAAAAATCTCTAAAGGATCACCTTCTCGTATTCTTAAGGTTCTTCTTATTTCCTTTGGTATAACTACTCTTCCTAAGTCATCAATACGTCTTACAATTCCTGTGGCTTTCATTCCTGTGAGCTACCTCCTTTTTTATATATAAGTTTTTCCTCTCTTATTATTTGGAGTATTAGAAATTTTATGCACATATACCCATTATTTATACGTATTTAATTTAGGAGGTATAAATTCAATGACTTTCCAAAAAAAAAGAGAAGCGAAAATCAATTTCGCTTCTCTTAAAAAACATATTATTATAATCTATCTTCGTATGTTTTAACCTTTAAATCTTTCTTCCATTGTTCAAGTGTTGAAGTATATAATTCATTTTGCTTTTGATATTCTAAGCTTGATTTGATAGAATCTTTAACTTCATCTAATGAACTTACTTTAGTATCTGTAACTACATTAGTAGCGTAAATTAAATGATAACCAAATGAACTCTTAACTGGATCAGATACTTGCCCTTCACCAACAGTCTTTAATCCTGCTAAGAAGTCAGTGTCATAGTTTTCCTGATCATATGCAACTTTTCCTAAGTCTTGAGCAACTGGTCTAGCATCAGCTGATTCATTGTTTGAATACTTAGCATATTCTTCATCAAACGTAGTAGTTCCAGCATCTATAGCTGCTTTAGCTTCTTTAGCTTCTTCTTCTGTATCATATAAGATATGTTTTGCAGAAGCAGAAGGCTTAGTTGTATACTTTTCAATGTTTTCATTGTAATACTTTTCTATTTCTTCATCAGATACAGTAACATCTTTTATTATGTCTTCAATTACTATTTGTCTAATAACTTGATTTTCCATGAAAGTTCTGAAAGTTTCATCAGTATAACCATAAGATTCTTTTACAGAGTTTAAAGTATCTTCATCTCCGTAATAGCTAGTTAACTCTTCAATCTTTTCATCAACCTTTTTTGATAACTCTTCATCGCTTGGTCTTAATCCAAGTTCATCAGCTTTTTCAAGCATAATCTTTTCTTCAACTAATTGATCTAAAACAGTAGTTCTAGCTTCTTTTAGTGATTCTTTCATAGAATCATCTATTTTTGATTCATAGTCTTCGCCATATTTCTCTTTTAAGCTATCTAAATCCGGCTTTAATTCATTATCAACATCTGATAAAAGGATTTTGTCATTTCCTATTGTAGCAAGAACAGTTTTTTGTATGGCTTCAGGAGTCTTTGATATCATTTTACATCCAGCCATTGAAAATGCCATTGTAGATATCATTGCAACTGCTAGTATTTTTTTAATTTTTCCCAATGTTTTTCCCTCACTTTTCATTTTTTTACTTTATTAGCACTTAAACATTATCATATATTCTAGTATAACAGTATTGTATTCATTGTTCAAATTTTACATTCTATATTTTTTGTGAATTTTCTACTACAGATTCCAATAACTCTTTATAGAAATCTAAGGCGTTTTCTTTCTTTATTGTAGATACTTTAACTGCAAATGATGGAGTATCTCCAAAGTATAATATTACATTTTCCTTATGTTTATTTAGCAGTACTTTGAATATGCCATTAAATTTCTTATATCCTTTTACAAATTTAAATCTAATTTCTTTAGGAGTCTCCTTAATTTCTTCTATAGAAATCTTTTTTGCTAGACTCTTAATATACGCTATATCCATTAAATTCACTACTGAATCAGGAATACTAGAATATCTATCTTCAAGTTCATTTTTAATATCGTCATATTCTTCTGCATTCTCAATAGCTGCAATCTTTTTATAAACTTCTATCTTTTGAACTTCATCTTCTATATATGAACCTGGAATAAATGCATCAACCTTAATATCTACCGTAGTTTCTACCGGTTCTTCATCTATTTCACCTTTTATCAGCCTAACAGTGTCCTCTAACATCCTACAATATAAATCATATCCTATAGCCGCCATATGACCGTGTTGTGAAGATCCCATCATATTTCCGGCACCTCTAATTTCCAAATCTCTCATAGCTATTTTAAAACCAGATCCTAATTCAGTAAAATCTTTTAATGCCTTCAGCCTCTTCTCTGCAACTTCAGTTAATATCTTATCTTTAGTATAAATAAAATATGCATAAGCAATCCTATTAGTTCTGCCTACTCTTCCTCTTAACTGATAAAGCTGTGATAAGCCCATTTTATCTGAATTATGAACTATCATTGTATTTACATTAGGTATATCTATCCCTGTTTCTATTATTGTTGTACATACAAGGACATCATATTCCTTATTCATAAAGGAAATCATTTCAGTTTCCAGTTCTCTTTCACTCATCTGTCCATGCATAATACCAACTTTACATTCTGGAACTAATTCACGAATATAGTTGGCCATAGACTCAATGCTTTCAACTCTATTGTAAACAAAGTAAACCTGTCCTTCACGAGACACTTCTCTTAGTATTGCATCTCTAATCAGCTGATCATTCTGCTCTACTACGTAAGTCTGAATAGGATACCTTTCCTCTGGTGGAGTTTCTATGACAGATATATCCCTCACCCCTGTAAGAGACATATGAAGAGTTCTTGGAATAGGTGTTGCACTTAAAGTTAAAACATCAACATTTTTCTTTAAGTTTTTAATCTTTTCCTTTTGAGCTACTCCAAATCTCTGTTCCTCATCAACAATCAGCAGTCCTAAATCTTTAAATACAATATCTTTTGAAACTAGCCTATGAGTCCCAATTAAAATATCAACATTTCCTTCTTTTAAAGCCTGCAATGTCGCTTTCTGCTGTTTAGGAGTCCTAAAACGGCTGATCATATCTATTTTTACAGGAAAATCCGAAAAACGTTTTACCAGATTATTATAATGCTGGTCAGCTAAAATAGTTGTTGGTACTAGGAAAGCAACTTGTTTTCCATCCATTACTGCCTTAAAAGCAGCTCTAATTGCAACTTCCGTCTTTCCATAACCTACATCACCACAAAGCAGTCTGTCCATTGGTTTATCTGATTCCATATCATGCTTTATTTCTTCTAAAGATGTTAATTGATCTGGTGTTTCCTCATATGGGAACTCTTCTTCAAACTGCTTCTGCCATTCAGTATCCTTAGTAAATTTATGACCTTTCAAGGTAGACCTTGTTGCATATAACTTCACTAAATCCTGAGCTATTTCATTAATTGACTTTCTGACTTTAGCCTTTGCCTTCTGCCAGTCTGCTCCCCCCAGCTTATTTATCTTAGGTGAATTACCTTCACTACCAATATACTTTTGTACTAAATCAAGCTGATCAACTGGTACATACAGCTTATCACCTTTATCATATACTATATCTAAATAATCCCTTGTAGTACCTGCTGCTGTCATTTGCTTAATTCCTTTGTATACACCTATACCATGATTAACATGAACAACATAATCTCC
The DNA here is from genome assembly GCA_934777095.1 of uncultured Clostridium sp. Lineage (GTDB taxonomy): Bacteria > Bacillota > Clostridia > Clostridiales > Clostridiaceae > Clostridium. Next base: position 9,743 of record CAKVNP010000001.1, read on the forward strand.
AGGTTTAAGATCAGTAAAGCTGGTTATTTTAGCAGCACCTTTTCTCTTAGCTGCTTTTTTAGCTCCCTTATGCTTAGTTTCTCCCAAAAGCTCCTTATCTGAAATTACTGCTAACTGCAATTCCGTTGATTCAAACCCTTTCATCAGATTACCAAAGGTAACTACAACTTCTCCTGAATGCACTTCATCAATTGTATCTTTATATACAGCTTCAATTTCCCTATCTCTTAATGTATCTACAAGCCTTTCACCTCTTACTCTTGTCCCTGCAAGGATTATGGTCTTATATTTCTTTGCTTTCAGATTTTTAATATCATCTACTAATAACTCAATCTGTCCATTATAAGAATTTAAACTTTTTTGTTCTATTCCTATATCTACATATGAATTCAAAATATTATTCTTTGTTAAAAATGAGCTTAGCATAATAACATTTTCTCTCTCTAAACTTTCAAGAAGCTCATCCTTATTTAATAAAAGCTTATTTTGTGATGGTAATATATCTCCCCTTTGAAGGAAAGACATATAATTTTCATTGAATTCATAATAAATGCTATCCAGCTTTCCTGAACATCTTTTTATATCATCAATAATAAAAGTATATCCTTTTAAATAATCAAAAAGCGTTTCAAGCTTTTCATAAAAATAAGGAAGATAGCTGTCAATAGTTTCAAAGGTAGATGTATTATTCAATACTTCTATATTCTTATTTACTATCATCCTTATTTTGTCTACTCTTTCTTCATCATCAGTATTCCTGATAATATCAGTTAATTCAGCTGTAATTAATTCATTGGCCCTCTTTTTTGCTTCTTCATCTACAATTACTTCTTTTGCTGGGAATATGGTGATTTTATTAATCTTTTCTATGCTTCTTTGTGATGAAGTATTAAACGTTCTTATTGAATCTACCTCATCACCAAATAATTCTATTCTATATGGATAAACAGCTATAGGAGGGAATACGTCTAATATCCCTCCTCTAAATGAAAATTCACCTTTTCCTTCAACTGTTTCTACTCTTTCGTAACCACATTGGACTAATTTATTAGCCAAAATTTTTAGATCTATTTCATCGCCAGTATTAATGTCTATGGTATAATCTAAATATTTTTGTCCTGGAGTATATAATGTAGTAAGTGTATCTATTGAAGTGACTATAATCTTCTTTTTGCTGTTTTCTAGCATTTCCTTTATTACTTTCAATCTAGCCCATCTTAAATCTCCAGAAATAGCATCAACATTATAGAACACCACTTCTTTTACTGGGAAATAATATACCTCAGTAGAATAGAAACTCAAATCTTCATATAGATTTTTTGCATCTACATCACTATACGTGACAACAACTACTGATTTATCATTTTCATTAAATATCCCATCAATAATATAGCTTCTCCCTGAATCTGAAAGTCCATATATATTTATGGGATATTTATTTTCATTCATATTTTTTAATATATCATTAAATTTTGAATAGCTTTCTAAGGGCTTCATTACCCCCTCAACTCTCATTTATCTCCACCTACCTTAAAGAAGACTTTTTATCCTCTTACATAATAAAATACTGCTTATCCTTAATTTGATTAAAGAATACTTGATGCAGTAAAACCATTATATTTATTCATAGCTTCTTTTGTATCTGATGAAATAATAGTTTCAGCAGCTTTTACAGAAGCATCTACTGTTTCTTTTAATATAACATTTTCCTCATCAGAAAACTTTCCTAAAACATGTGAAACTAAATTTCCCTTTGGTGCACCTACACCGATTTTCACTCTAGGAAATACATCTGTTCCAAGGTTTAATATTATATTCCTTATTCCATTATGTCCTCCATGGCTTCCCTTTTCCCTTATTCTCATTTTTCCAACAGGCAAGCTTATATCATCGTACATAACAATTATTTCTTCGTTGCTTATCTTATAAAAATTAACTATTTCTCTTACACTTTCTCCACTTAAGTTCATATATGTAGTTGGTTTTAATAAAATAACTTTTTTATTATTTATAAATCCTTCTCCAAACACACCTTTAAATTTTTCCCTGTTTAGCTCTATATTATACTTTTCAGCGATACAATCTACAGCTGCAAATCCTATATTATGTCTAGTACCATCATACTCTTTTCCTGGATTTCCTAAACCTACTATTAAAAACATTTTTTATTCCTCCGTACTTTACTAAATCTACTAAATATTATACCATTTTTTACTTTGATAAAAACTCTTTATATTTTATCATTAAAAAAATATAGATTGAAGCTTGTTTTTTATTTATTATTTCCATAATAAACTTTAAAATTTAATCTTCAATCTATAAAAATATTAATTATTTAGTTTTATATCTACTTTTTTAACCTCACCATTACTTAAAACAGTACAATTTAAAATATCACCCTTCTTTTTCCCCTGTAATAACCTAGTGACCTTTTCCATTGATACTACATCAAGACCATCTATGGTAAGCAGAATATCTGTCGGCTTTATTCCAGCCTTATATGAATTACCATCCTTTTCAAGCTGTTCTATATAGAAACCTTTATACTCACTATTTTCATCGATTAATATATCACCATCTGTTATTCCTAATACGCTTTTTATTAAGTCATTTGAGCTTATTAAACTCTCTATTTCAACTAGCTGTACGCCTAGATAGTTATCATTGGAATCAAGTTTTGTTGTTGCTATGCCAACTAACTCTCCTTTAGCATTGCAGATAATGCCTCCCTTAGTTCCATTTACAACTGGTGCACTTAATTCTAAAATACTATATTTATCTTTCTCATTTTTTGAAATTATAATGCCCGGCGATACACTATCAATCTTATCATCAGCTAAGTAATTACCAACAACTGCAATTCCCTGCCCAACATTAACATTTTCATCTTTAGCCATAGTAATAGGCGTAAGCTTTCCACTGTATTTTACCTTTAATATAGCACAATCTATTTCTTCATTTGTAATTATTACTTCTGCCTTCAATACTTTTTCTGTGCCATTGCATAATTTCAAGTATATCTTATCCATATCCTTAATGCCTTGATAATTTGTAATAATGCTTCCTTCTGAAGAAATAATAACTCCTGTCAGATTATTTTCATTATATTCATTATTAGATAGCGCTTCTATAGAATCTCCTATAACCACAGTTGATTCTTCAACAGATTTTGCTAAATAATTATAATCTAAAATAACCATATTGGTATTTAGATTAGATTTCTGCAATTGTTCAATGATAGCACCATACTTATACTTAATTATTAAATTAGAAAATACTCCACCTATAAGCAAAGCAGCAATTAAGCCGGCGCATAATTTTATCACTAATTGAATATGTGCCCTAGTATTCTTTTTTTCAAATATTATTTTATAGATTTTATCCTGAGGTTCCTTCACTTTATACTCTTCAGCTTCTTTATTATCAATCATTATTACACCCTCTAACATTAACTAATTTAATGAGACTTACTAAGTGTAAATATAAACTTTACTCCTTTTCCCGGGATATTTTTCACCCATATATCTTCATTATGCTGTGATAAAATTAATCTTACTATTGGAAGTCCTAAGCCTGTGCTAATTTTATTCGTTCTTGATTTGTCACTTTTATAAAATCTATCCCATATATGATTTATATCTTTTTCATTAATGTTTTCACCAGAGTTAAATATTTCGACCATTATCTTACCGCTCTTATACATTACATTAATTTCAATTTCACCATTATCATTACTATATTTAATAGCATTTTCTAAAATATTAGTAACAACCTGAATTATCCTATCTCTATCTGCTGATACATAGCATCTTTTTTCATGAAATACTACTTTTACATTTAAACCTTTTAACTGTATTTTATGTTCTAAATTTAATATGCATAGGCTTATTACTTGGTTAATATCAAATTCAGTAATTGATAAGTTAAATTTACCGGCTTCCATAGCTGATATATCTAAAAGATCATTAACAAGCCTAGCTAGCCTGTCAATCTCATCATATACTATCTTTAAATAATAATTTTCCTTATCCTTAGGAATTACACCGTCTAAAATTCCACCAACAAATCCTTTTATTGAAGTTATTGGCGACCTTAGTTCATGTGATACATTGGATATAAATTCTGTTCTTTTAATATCAGCAGCTTCCAAAGATTCAGCCATAATATTAAAAGATTCACCTAATTCGCCTATTTCATTGTTATATTTTACTTCAACTCTTCTTTCAACTTCTCCTTTGGCCAAACGTCTTGCTGCATTATTTAATACTTCAATAGGCTTAACAATTAAAGTCTGGGTAATAAATTTAACAATTGCCATAGATATAATGATTTCTATAAATACTGCCAACCATATTATCCCCTTCATCCTAGTCCTACTTTCATCAACTTTAGGCATAAGAAGGATATAACCTGCAAATTCATCCTTTGCATACAGCTTTTCAACATAGCAGTCTACTTTATCTAAGTCATCATCTAATTCTAAATTTCTTACATATGTAAGTTCATCATCATACTCAATACTAGAAAAATCAAAATCAATTTTAGTAAGCTTTAAATTCTCATACTCTTCACCATTAGTCATATACACATAACCAACATTATCCACTAGTACCGAATCCATATTATTGGCTATATCAATCATTTTAAGAATTTCTTTAAGCTGCTCTCTTGAACCATCCTGCTGCATTTTATAATTATATACATTGTCTTCTACCAGCAGCAATTCTTTGTTTAATGATGCTATTTTATTATCACCATAATGCCTATCAAATAAAATAGTGATTATTATTCCAAGGGAAACAAGCAAAGCACTTGTCATTAAGATAAATGTAATTATTATTTTTTTATCAATGCTTCCTCTTTTCAAAATTATCTCACCTCAAATTTATAACCAACACCCCAGACAGTCTGTACTTCCCAGTTTTCTCCGCCTTTTAATTTTGCCCTTAACCTTTTAATGTGGACATCTACAGTTCTAGAGTCTCCTGGATAATCATATCCCCATACTTCATACATTAATTGTTCTCTTGTAAAAACTTTATTTGGTGAGCTTGCCATATAATGAAGAAGCTCAAGTTCCTTAGGAGCAAGTTTAATAACCTCATTATTATAAACAACTTCATATGCTCCAATATCTATAGTAAGATCAGAATATTTAATAATATCACTTGTAGAAACTTCAGTAGTATATCTTCTTGTTACAGCCTTTACCCTGGCAACTAATTCTTTAGGATCAAAAGGCTTAACCATATAATCATCTGCGCCTAATTCAAGGGCTAGAACTTTATCAAATACTTCACCTTTTGCTGTAAGCATTATTACTGGAATATCTCCTTGTCTTCTAATATATTTAAGTACTTCCATACCATCTTTTCCTGGAAGCATTATATCTAAAATAACCAATCCTATTTTTTCGTTAGTAATAATATTACAAGCATCTACTCCATTAAAACATTTTTTAGTTTCATATCCTGAGCTTTTTAAATACATATCAATAAGTTCATTTATATTTTCATCGTCATCAACTATTAATACCTTCCCAAATTTATCATCCATACTAATCACCTTCCATATTTTTATTTTAGCTTATTTTTATGGTTACAACCTTTTTATTCTTACAATTTTAACATTTGTTACACTTTATTTATATTTTTATAAAAACAATCCTCAAAGGCAAATATGCTTTTGAGGATTATAAAATATCATCATTTTATTTTAAGCAAAATTTATTTTTAACTTATGTAACTAATTATCAAATAGCTTGCTTATTGGCTTATCATCATATATTCTTCTAATTGCTTCTGCGAATATCGGAGCAACAGATATTGCAGTAAACTTATCTAACCCTTGACCTTCTGGTAATGGTATAGTATTTAACATTACTAATTCTTCTATTGCTGAATTATTTATTCTCTCGAAAGCTGGTCCTGATAATACACCATGTGTACAGCATGCATATACATTTTTAGCTCCTAAATCTTTTAATGCATTAGCAGCATTTGCTATAGTTCCTGCAGTATCAATCATATCATCGATTAAGATACATCTCTTTCCTTTTACTTCACCTATGATATTCATTATTTCAGAAACATTTGCTTTTGGTCTTCTCTTATCAATAATTGCTATTGGTGCATGAAGTTTATCAGCAAATTTTCTAGCTCTTGTTACACTTCCTAAATCAGGTGAAACAACAACTACGTCATCTTGTTCTGCAAATCCTTTGTCAACAAAGTATCTTGCAAGTAAAGGTGAACCTAAAAGATGATCCACTGGAATATTGAAGTATCCTTGAATTTGAGCAGCATGTAAATCCATAGTAAGAACTCTATCTGCACCTGCAGCTGTTAATATATCAGCTACTAATTTTGCTGTAATTGGATCTCTTGCTTTTGCTTTTCTATCTTGTCTCGCATATCCATAATATGGAATAACAGCTGTTATTCTTCCTGCTGATGCTCTCTTAAATGCATCAATCATAATTAATAATTCCATTAAGTTATTATTAACTGGTGAACTTGTTGATTGGATAATAAACACATCCGCCCCTCTTACTGTCTCGTTAATATCAACAGATATCTCTCCATCACTGAAAGTCGAAACCTTTGCTGATCCTACTGGTACCCCTAAAATTTCTGCAATTTCCTGTGCTAATTCTGGGTGTGAATTCCCTGTGAATATTTTGATGTTTTTTCCATGAGCAATCATGCGAATTTACCCTCCTTAAAATTATGACACTTGTTCTTTAAAGCTATATATATAATAAAATTAATTATTTTCTTTTTTCAACCCATCCTGGGATATTTCTTTGTCTAGCTCTTGCCACTGCAAGTTCTCCACTTTTCACATCATTTGTTATAGTTGAGCCAGCTGCAATATAAGTATTATCTTCTACTGTAACTGGAGATACTAGGTTAGTGTTGCAGCCAATAAAGCTATCATTTCCAATAATAGTTTTATGTTTTTTCTTACCATCATAGTTTACTGTTACTGTTCCGCAACCGAAATTACATCTTTCACCTACTTCTGAGTCCCCAACATATGTTAAATGAGATACCTTTGTATTATTTCCAATAGTAGATTTTTTAATTTCTACAAAATCTCCAATTCTAACATTATTTCCAATAACTGATTCTGGTCTAATATAAGCAAATGGCCCAACTGTAGTATTGTCACCTACTTGGCTATCAATTATTACAGATGATTCAATTTGAACATTATCCCCTATATTACTATTATTAATTCTTGAGTTAGGATATAACATACATCCTTCGCCAATTTTTGTATTACCTTCTAAAGTATTTCCTGGATAAATTATTGTATCCTTGCCAATTTCAACATCAGCCCCGATATATGTTGCTGCTGGATTAATTAAGGTAACTCCATTATCCATATGTTTATTATTGATTCTATCTCTTAAAATCATTTCTACTTCTGCTAATTGCTTTCTTGAATTAACACCCATAGTTTCTTCATAATCTACGACAACAGCACCGACTTTTTTGCTTTCTGCTTTTTGTATTCCTATTACATCAGTTAAGTAATATTCACCTTGGGCATTGTCATTTGATAATTTTTCTAAAGAAGCTAATAGATTTTCTATATCAAAGCAATAAACACCTGCATTCATTTCATTAACTTTTAATTCTTCTTCATTGCAGTCTTTATGTTCTACAATCTTTAATACTTCTTCGCCATCTCTGATAATTCTTCCATAACCTGTTGCATCTTCTAGGACAGAAGATAATAGAGTTATACTATTTCCGTTCTTTATATGTTCACTAAATAACTTTTCAATTGTTTCCTCTTTTATTAAAGGAGCATCTCCACAGAATACTGCTACTGTTCCCTTTTTATCCTTTAAAAAATCCATTGCACATTTAACTGCATGACCTGTTCCTAATTGTTCTTCCTGTACTGAGTAACTAACATTTCTCATTTCAGTATTTGCCTTTACTAATTCAGCACCTTTTCCAACTATTACATTTACATTTTCTATATCTGCTTTTCTTAATGTATCTATAACATGATTAATCATTTCCTTGCCACAAACCTTGTGCAATACTTTTGGAATATCTGATTTAATTCTTTTTCCCTGGCCTGCTGCTAATATAAGAGCACATTTATACATATCTTCACCTCATTATATTTAAAGGACAAATTCTTTTTTATCCAAATTATTGTTCGTATTTCTTTTTCTATTATATTTCAATAATATTACTATTTCAACCTTACATACCCTTTAAAGGCAAAAAAATAAAAGAGGTATCAACCTCTTTCATTTCTACTCAGTAACAACAGCTGTTTCTTCAAGCATTGCTTTTTCGTAAGCTTCTAAAATAGATGTTTGAATTCTTTCTCTTGTTTCTGTATTAATTGGATGAGCTATATCTTTAAACTCTCCATCCGGTGTCTTTCTGCTTGGCATAGCAATAAATAAACCATTTTGTCCTTCTATTACTTTAATATCATGGACAACAAATTCATTGTCGAATGTTACAGAAACTATAGCTTTCATTTTTCCTTCTGATGCTATTTTTCTGATTCTAACGTCTGTGATTGTCATTTCACTCCACCTCCAGTTGCTTTTATATAGATATATTTCTATAAAAAGTTTAAAAATCCTTTTTTTTACTTAAATTTTTTTAAATTTTTACAATTATCTATTTTTACAACCGGATTTTGACTATTTTATTAAATGTGAAGGCTCAACTTTTAGTCTTTGTTCCGCTTCTAAATATTCAATATCAATTATTGAAACATAGTCGCTTACTCTCTTGCTCGCAATACCTATATTATCAACTAATACACCTGTACCAACTAATTCGCTGTCGAATTCTTTTAAAAGATCCTTAATTCCTTGAGCAGTTCCGCCTCCTCTTAAGAAATCATCGATAAATACACATCTGCTTGATGTCTTCATAGCTTTCTTAGCTAGTGACATCTGTTGTATTCTTCCGCTAGTTCCTGATAAATAATTTATTGAAACAGTTGGTCCTTCTGTAACCTTATTTTCTCTTCTTATTATTACAAGTTCAATTCCTAAGCTTTTAGCAACTTCATATGCTAAAGGAATTCCCTTTGTTTCTACTGTAACTATATAATCAACATCCATATCTTTAAAATATGAAGCTAAAATAACGCCTGCTTTATTTATTATTTGCGGGTTATACATTATATCTGTCAAGTATATGAAGTTTCCTGGTACTATTCTACCTTCCTCCATTAGTGCATCACATAACTCTTGTGCAAATTCCTTTTGTTCAGCTTTTCCCATATCAGGAATAAACTTTATACCTCCTGCAGCCCCAGAAATAGTTTCAACTTTACCCATTTCTAACTTTTGAAGAACTTCTCTTACAATTACTATATCTTCACTTATAGTTGATTTGGCAGCGTTTAATAAATCCGAAAATTTATTTAACCCAATAACTTTATTTGGTGTTTCAACTAATATCTTTGTAATGGCCACAACTCTATTATTTCTGCTTAATTTTTCCATTTTTATCTCCTTTCTAACAAATCGTAAACACGAACCATACCGTTTTTTTCTAACTGTAATATTCATATTTTATTCTAAAATAAGCTTATTATCAATAGTTTTGCCGGTTTATTTATATTATTTCTTATTCTTTAGATAGTTTTTTATTTTTTTATATGAAATTATTTCATATATTTATTATTTTTTGTGTTCAAGTGAGATAATTTGTATATAATTATAGATATATTAAACTTAAAGGAGTTGATATTTTGTCTTTTGATTTAAATGCTGATAAGCATAAAAAAGTACACTTTATAGGAATTGGTGGAGTCAGCATGAGCGGGCTTGCTGCTGTTCTATTAACAAAAGGATATAAAGTATCTGGTTCTGATTCAAAAGAATCTGATGTTTTAGATAAATTAAGAGAAGAAGGCGCTGAAATTTACATCGGCCATAAAGCAGAAAATTTAAAAAATGTTGATTTAGTTGTATATACTGCTGCTATTCCAGCAGATAACCCTGAATTACAAGAAGCTAAAAATAAGAATATCGAACTTATGGATAGAGCTGAATTTTTAGGATATATTATGAAGGGGCATAAGTATAATGTTGCTGTAGCAGGTACTCACGGAAAAACAACTACAACATCAATGCTTTCTCTAGTAACTTTAGAAGCTGATCTTGATCCTACAATTTTAGTAGGTGGTAACGTAGATGCTATTAACGGAAACTTCAAAATAGGTGAAAGTGAGTATTTTGTTACTGAAGCATGTGAATATAAAGCTTCATTCTTAAAATTCTACCCTTATATTGGAATAATCTTAAATATAGATGCTGATCATTTAGATTACTATAGAGATATTAACCACATAGAAGATACCTTCAAAAAATTTGCTGATTTAATTCCAGCTGATGGATATCTAATTGGATGTGCTGAAGATACTAGAGTTAAGGAAGTACTTACTTATGCAAAATGTAACACTATGAGCTATGGATTTACTGATGCTGATGTTACAGCAAAAAATATTACATTTAATAATAAAGGATGTGCATCATTTACAGTATGCCACAAAGGGAAGGATTTATTTGATGTTACATTAAGCACAACTGGCAGACATAACATCTTAAATGCCTTAGCTACAATCTGTACTTCAATCATCTTAAATATACCAGCAGACGCAGTTACAGAAGGTTTAGCAAAATGTAAAGGAGCCCATAAGCGTTTTGAATACAAAGGTGAATTTAATGGTGCTACAGTAGTTGATGATTATGCTCATCACCCTGCTGAAATAAAAGCAACATTAAATACTGCAAAGCTTATACCTCATAAAAAGGTATACTGTGTATTCCAGCCTCATACTTATACAAGAACTAAAACATTATTTGACGAATTTACAACTTGTTTTAATGAAGCTGATGAATTAATACTTATGGATATCTATGCTGCTCGTGAAAAAGATACTGGCTTAGTTTCATCTAATGAATTAGGTGATGCAATAAGAAAAACTGGCATGAACTGTAAAAATATCCACAGTCATGAAGAAGCTGCAAAATATTTATCTGAAATAGCAAATGAAGGCGACTTAATACTTACTGTTGGAGCTGGTGATGTAGTTAAAGTTGGCGAAATGCTATTAAATAATAAATAATCGCTGAAGATATACGAAAATATTTTTATTAAAAAAAATAATAGAGGTGAACAAATGGACTTAATAACTAAAATCAAAGCATCTGCAGACTATATATTAAAGCAAAGCAAATACACTCCTGAAATAGGATTAATTCTTGGATCTGGCTTAGGCTCTTTAGCTGATTCAATTGAAGACGCTGAATACTATAACTACTCTGACATCCCTTACTTCCCTACTTCAACTGTAGAAGGCCATAAAGGACGTTTGGTTATTGGGATGCTAGGTGGCAAGCAAGTTATTGCAATGCAAGGAAGATTCCATTACTACGAAGGGTATTCTATGAATGAAGTTACTTTCCCAGTAAGAGTAATGAAGCTTTTAGGCGTATCAAAATTAGTAGTAACTAATGCTTGTGGCGCAGCAAATCCAGATTTAGCTCCTGGAGACTTAATGGTAATAACAGACCACATTAACTTCTGTGGCACTAATCCATTAATAGGTGCTAATTTAGATGAATTTGGACCAAGATTCCCAGATATGTCAGAGGCTTATAGTTTAGAACTTAGAAATAAGGTTCTATCTATTGGAGAAAACTTAGGCTTAAACTTAAAGCAAGGAGTATATACTATGTTCTCAGGACCTACATATGAGACACCTGCTGAAGTTCGTTTAGCTAGAATCCTTGGTGGAGATACAGTTGGTATGTCTACAGTACCAGAAGTTATTATAGCTAACCACTGTGGAATCAAGACTGTTGGTATTTCATGCATAACAAATATGGCTGCTGGAATACTAAATCAGCCATTAAGCCACGAAGAAGTTATGGAAACGTCAGCTAAAGTTAAAAATGATTTCATCAAGCTTATGAATAAAATTGTAGAAACAATTTAATTTAATTATGAATTATGAATGACGAATGATGAATTAAGGAAAAAATTTCTGTAAGGAATTTAATATAAAAAGGTCAAATGCAATAAGCATTTGACCTTTTTACTTTATTTAGAAGAAACTCACTAGGAGTTTCCACCGAAATTCATCATTCATAATTCGTCATTCATCATTATTATAAAACAACGATTTCTTTTGTTACTGAGTTAAGAACTTCGCATCCATCTTTAGTTACTAACACTAAGTCTTCAATTCTAACACCAATATTATCTTTTAAGTAAATTCCTGGTTCAATTGAGAAAATCATTCCGCTCTTTACTTCTTCATGATTTACACCACTTACATCACCGAAATCATGTACTTCAATTCCTATACTATGCCCAGTTCTATGGGTAAAGTATTCACCATATCCAGCTTCAGTTATTAAACTTCTTGCTGCATTATCTATATCTGAGAATTTAACCCCTTCTTTAACTATAGAAATAGCTTTTTCATTAGCACTCTTAACTATATTATAAACTTCTGCATGCTCTTTACTTGGCTCTTCTCCAATAAATACAGTTCTCGTCATATCTGAACAGTAGCTATTATATTTTCCACCTATATCTAATACAATACTGTCGCCATTTTTAATTATATCCTTGCCTGTTCCATGATGTGGATCTGCCCCATTAGGAGATGTAGCTATTATTGGTGAAAATGAAAATCCTGATGCACCTTCTGATTCATATAGTTCTGCTAAAAGACCTTCATAATACTTTTCACTCTTTCCTGGAACTAAATTATCCCATAATTTAAGCATTACTTTATCGTTTATTTTTGATGAATCTTTCATTAATTGAATTTCTTCTTCATCTTTAATCATTCTTACTCTATCCATTATTAATGAGCCGTTAACAAATCCTTTAGCTGCATTATTATTGATCATCTGGATTAGAAAACGTGCTGGCCAGTCCTTGTCTATTCCTAATACTTCATTTTTATTGATAAATTTCATTAATTTATCAATTGGATTTTCAGTATCTTCATACCAAATCATTTCAACACCTAAATCCTCATATACTGGAAACAACTTATTTATTATCATTTTATGATCGCCAGACTTATTTAGATATAATGCCAGCATTCTTTCACCTGGATGTATCCATTTTCCTGTTAAATAGAAAATAGATGCAGGTGATGTAATTATTATTTGTGATAATCCTTCTTGTTCCATTCCTCTTATTAATTTATTAACTCTACTATTTTTCATAATTCCTCCACTATTATTTAATTTATACTTTTATAGTACCTTAAATAAAACATAATATCTATTATTTACAATAACAAACTACTTTATAGCCTTATATTTTTAAATATATTTATACTACATAACTCTTTTATATTCATAATTTTTTCTCTCAAATTACTTTTTTACCAATTTTTTAATTATTTTAAAAAAATATAGATTTTTATTCATTTAACCTGTACAATTAATACATATTTATACATTATTCATCATTTTATGATAAGGAGAGGAATTTTACAATGACACTAATAGGTATTTTAATTATTATAGTAGGATTTGCGCTTAAGCTTGATACTATTGCCGTAGTAATCTCTGCCGGAGTAATAACTGGTTTAGTTGCAGATATGAGTATTACTGAAATACTTTCTACTTTAGGACAAGCATTTATTACTAACAGAACTACTTGCTTATTCATGCTTACTTTACCTGTAATCGGTTTATGCGAAAGATATGGATTAAAAGCAAAAGCTATCGACCTAATCAAAAAGGCAAAAGGATTATCTACTGGATTATTATTAAGCGGATATACTTTTATCAGAGAAGCTACAATTGGTATGGGCGTAACTCTTGGAGGGCATCCTCAATTTGTTAGACCTATAATAAACCCAATGGCTGAAGGAGCTTCAATTGCAAAATATAAAGAATTAGATGATAAAGATATCGATAAAATCAAAGCTTACTCTGCAGCTGCTGATAATATCGGAAACTTCTTTGGACAAAACTTATTTATTGCAAATTCAGGTGTATTACTTATTGCAAGTACACTCCAAGCATTAGGCTTTGATGTTGATGCATTAGCTATTTCAAAAGCTGCTATACCAGTTGCAATAATTGCATTTATTCTTTGTTTCATTCAAAACTATCTTTTAGATAAAAGCTTAAATAGAAAATATAATTCAAAAAATAATAAGTAAGGAGTAAATTTTATGGATATCACAACTATTTCTACATATTTATTAGAAATATTCTATATTTTTATAGGATTATTTATGGCCATAACTATGGTCTTTACATTAAAAGATAAAAATCATAAAACTAGAATTGGTACTGCTGCATTTTGGGGAATAGTATCAGCAATGTTCTTATTCGGTAAGTTTATTCCTTCCACTATTTTAGGAGCATTAATTGTAGTAATTGGATTATTATCAGCATTTAAACAAATTAATATAGGTACATTAAAGCAATTAGATTCTACAGCTGTAGAATTAAAAGCTCAAAAATTAGGATTAAAAATATTTATTCCTGCATTAACTATAGCTGTAGTTGCTATGGCAGTAGCTCAATTTACTCCACTTTCTGGAACAGTTGCAATTGGAATAGCTTCTGTTACAGCTTTAATCATTGCATTTTTATTCACTAAAGCTACTCCAAAGGAACTTATTGAAGATAGTAATAGAATGTTCCAATCAGTTGGTGTATTTTCAATACTTCCTTTATTACTAGCTTCTTTAGGAGCATTATTCACTGCTGCAGGAGTTGGTGATACAATATCAAATATAATTTCTAATGTAATTCCAGAAGGAAATGCTTTAGTAGGTGTTATAGCTTATTGCTTAGGAATGGCTATCTTTACTGCAATAATGGGAAATGCATTTGCAGCATTCTCAGTAATAACTGTTGGAATAGGAGTACCTTTTGTATTTATGCAAGGTGGAAATCCTGTAATCTGTGGTACTTTAGCAATGACTGCTGGATTCTGCGGAACATTATTAACTCCAATGGCAGCAAACTTTAACATGTTACCTTCTGCTTTACTAGAAATGAAAGATAAAAATGGTGTAATTAAAGCACAAGCACCTTTCGCTATAATTTTATTAATTGTACACATAATATTAATGTATACATTAGGATTTTAATAGATTTTAATTAAGGATGTGAATTCAATGAAAGTTTTAATAACAGGCTTTGACCCATTTGGCGGTGAAAGTATAAATCCTGCTTTAGAAGCTGTAAAAGCATTACCTGATACAATATGTAACTCAGAAATAATTAAACTTGAAATACCTACTGTATTTCGTAAATCTTTAGAAAAAATAGAAGAAGCAATAGAAAAACATAATCCAGATATAGTTATTTCTGTTGGCCAAGCTGGTGGACGTTTTGGTATTACTCCTGAAAGAGTTGCTATAAATATTGATGATGCTAGAATTGAAGATAATGAAAAAAATCAACCAATAGATATATCTATTTTTGAAGATGGACAAACTGCTTATTTCACAAACCTTCCTATTAAAGCTATGGTTAAAGAAATGCAGGATGCTGGTATCCCAGGATCTGTATCAAATACAGCAGGTACTTTTGTCTGCAACCACGTTATGTATGGAATCTTATATATGATAGATAAAAAATATCCAAATATAAAAGGTGGATTTATCCATGTTCCATACATTCCAGCACAAGTAGTCAGCAAACCTAATATGCCTTCAATGTCTATAAGTGATATAACTAAGGGATTAGAATTATGTATTAAAGCTGCTTTAGAAAACACTGAAGATGTTAAAGCTGTTGGAGGAGAAATCTGCTAATGGAAAATATCAATTTATTTGTTTATGGAAGTTTAAGACCTAATTTCTTTAACTTCGAGAAATATTTGGACGGAAAAACTCTAGATATTAAACCAGCTGTTTTAAAGAACATGAATTTATATCATATGCCTTATAAAGGTTATCCAGCCATTACTCCAGGTGATGATGTAGTTTTTGGTGAAGTAATTACCGTAAAAGATTATGATTCAACTGTAAAAGCTATTGATATTATGGAAGGATTTTTAGGTGAAAATAATCCAGCTAATGAATATCATAAAATTCTTGTTGAAGTTGAACATATAGACTCTTCAAAAAAAGAAAAATGCTATACATATTTTTATAATCGTGATATAGATAATAATTTCATAGAACAAGCCATATATATAGAACATGGAGATTGGAAAAAATATATGCTTGAAAAGTAACAAAGTTCCGCATCTGCGGAACTTTATTATTTAGTAATAATTTTTTTATCTTTAGTGATATAATAAGTATATAAATATATTGGAGGATTAATACGATGAAGATAGCTGCTATATCAGATATACATGGAAATATATATGCACTCATGAAAGTTTTAGAAGATATAGATGAACAAGGAGTAGATAAAATTATTTGTTTAGGCGATTTTGTGGGCTATGGACCTCACCCAAATGAAGTCATAGCATTAATTAAAAGACGTGAAATACCTTGTATAAAAGGTAATTACGATGCTTCAGTAGTAGATGGAGCTTTTACTTACATAAGAAATACTGAAGTGAATTCTTTCTCTTTACCTTGGACTTGCTCTGAGCTAAGAACTTCAAATAAGTTTTATCTTGACTCTCTGCCACCACATTTAAAATATACTTTTAATGGCGTAAATATTTCCTTTACCCATGGAAGCCATAATACGATAAACGAATATCTATTTGAAGATGCAGAAAATACAGCTAAGGCAATGGAAAGTTTTGAGGGTGATGTACTAGTATGTGCACATACACATATTCCTTTCACTAAAAAATATGGACAAAAGCTTCTTATTAATGTAGGAAGTGTGGGCAAGCCTAAAATTGGCAGACCAAACTGCACCTATTCTATTATAGATATTAATGAAGCTGGAATTGTAAATGTTACTAATAGAGAAATAGAATATGATTATAAAAAAATAGTTAAGGACTGCACTATGTTAAGCTTCCCTAACTCACTCGTAAACTCATACGAAACAGGGTTAGAATAAATAAGTTAATTACGAATTATGAGTGATGAATGATAAATTGATGAAAGAATTTCTCGTTTAGAGAAATTCTGAATAAATGCACTAAAATGCCATAGGCATTTTATAAAAACATAAAATACAGAAACTCCGAAGGAGTTTCAACAACAATTCATCACTCGTAATTCATAATTCGTAATTTATAGTTTTCTCACTTTTCTCACAGTTATCTATCTGTTAATCATTTATCAGTTTTCCTACCACCGGCAGACTTTCAATATATTTTTGCTGTTCTTCGTGACACGTATCAAATGATGAGGTTAAATCTTTACCAGCACTTACTCCATAATGTTTTCCAGCACTCCAATCATTGGCATCAGTCACATCATAAATAACTCCATTTATTGCTACATATGCCGCTCTTCCATCTACTCCGTTATATTTAGCTAACTCTTCAGCTGTTAAGTCTTGTCGTTGCCCTCTTATAATATCTTCTAATGAGATATTTTCTTCTGAAAATTTTCTGCTTACCATCTTTTCCATACGACTTCTGTTATATGTTGAGTCCAAATATGATCTTTCCTTAACTGCGTTTAAATAATCCTCTACATCATTACAAACTTCA
The DNA here is from genome assembly GCA_934777095.1 of uncultured Clostridium sp. Lineage (GTDB taxonomy): Bacteria > Bacillota > Clostridia > Clostridiales > Clostridiaceae > Clostridium. The sequence continues at coordinate 27,373 of CAKVNP010000001.1, forward strand.
TCAATAACTGTAGCTATAATCCTGTTATACTTTTTAGGATATATCTCAAGCATAGTCTTTAATTTATTAATTTCATAGTATCTCTTTTCTAAAAACTTATTATCATTCATTTCTTACTCCAAAATAAAATAATCTCCAAATATATATTATGAATTTAAGTTGCAAATGTTAGTAAACTATTGTAAAATCGAATTATTAAATGTAAATATTGAAATTACTATGAAGAGAAGAGTAACTATTGAAGGTAGTTTTTAGCGAATAAGGGATGGTGCGAGCCTTATACGAAATCAATAGCGAAGAACATCTCGGAGTTTCTAACCGAAAAAGATAAATAATTAGATTTATACTTTAGTAGGCTTAGACGGGTTTAATCCGTTATTAATTTTGCTTTATGCACTAAGTGGCCTATTTTTAGGCAATTTGGGTGGTACCACGTAAGTTATCCTTTCGTCCCATTATTTTGGGATGAAAGGTTTTTTTATTATTTATAATTTTAGGAGGACAATATGAAAGACGTAGTTTTAGTAAAATCACTTTATAGAAACTCTGAAGAATACTTATCTAAAGAAATAACTATTTCTGGTTGGATAAGAACTTTAAGAGCTTCAAATGCATTTGGATTTATAGAAGTTAATGATGGAAGCTTCTTTAAGAATATCCAAATAGTTTTCGACAACAAATTAGAAAACTTCAAAGAAGTTTCTAAACTTCCAATAAGCTCATCAATTAAGGTTATAGGTACTTTAGTAGCTACACCTGAAGCAAAACAACCATTTGAAATACAAGCTAAAGAAGTTGTTGTAGAAGGTATGTCAGATTCTGATTACCCTCTACAAAAGAAGAGACATACTTTTGAATATTTAAGAACAATTGCTCACTTAAGACCAAGAAGTAATGCTTTCTCAGCAGTATTCAGAGTAAGATCTGTAGCAGCTTATGCTATCCACAAATTCTTCCAAGATCAAGGATTTGTATACACTCATACACCAATCTTAACAGGAAGTGACTGTGAAGGTGCTGGTGAAATGTTTAAAGTAACTACTTTAGACTTAAACAATATTCCAAGGACTGAAGATGGAGCTATCGACTACAAACAAGACTTCTTTGGAAAAGAAACTAACCTTACAGTTTCAGGACAATTAAATGCTGAAACTTATGCTTTAGCATTTAGAAATGTTTATACATTTGGACCAACTTTCAGAGCTGAAAATTCAAACACAGCAAGACACGCTGCTGAATTCTGGATGGTTGAACCTGAAATAGCTTTTGCTGATTTACAAGATGATATGGAATTAGCTGAAAATATGTTAAAATACGTAATTAAATACGTTATGGATGAATGTCCAGAAGAAATGGCTTTCTTCAACCAATTCGTTGAAAAAGGATTATTAGATAAATTAAATCATATAGTATCATCTGATTTTGGTAAAGTTACTTACACTGAAGCAGTTGAATTATTAAAGAACTGTGGAAAAGAATTTGAATATCCAGTTGAATGGGGTATCGATCTTCAAACAGAACATGAAAGATATTTAACAGAAGAAATCTTCAAGAGACCTGTATTCGTTACAGATTATCCAAAAGATATCAAAGCTTTCTATATGAGACTTAATGATGATGGAAAAACTGTTGCAGCAACTGACTGTTTAGTTCCCGGAATAGGTGAAATCATTGGTGGAAGCCAAAGAGAAGAAAGACTTGATGTATTAAAAGCTAGAATGGCTGAATTAGGTCTTAAGGAAGAAGATTACTGGTGGTACTTAGAGCTTAGAAAATATGGAGAAACTAAGCATGCTGGATTTGGTCTAGGATTTGAAAGACTTATCATGTACATTACTGGTATGTCAAATATCAGAGACGTAATTCCATTCCCAAGAACAACAGGCCAATCTGAATTCTAATAAAAAAAGCGCTAAATTTAGCGCTTTTTTATTTTATAAACATATTTATTGCTTTATTCAAATCCTCAATAGCTTTTGAATCACCATGCTCCACTGCATCAACTATACAATGTTCTATATGATCCTCTAAAATAACTTTACCTGTATTATTTATAGCTGATTTAACTGCTGATAATTGAATTAACACTTCTGTGCAGTCCCTTCCATCTTCAATCATTCTATTAATAGATTCTAAATGTCCAATAGCCTTTGAAATCCTATTCATAACTGCCTTAGTATGAGTATGAGTATGAGAATGAGTATGAGTATGACCATGCCCATGTTCATGCTCAATTGTTGTTCCATCTTCTAATGTATGTATATGTAGTCCTTTATCGCTCACCAATCCCACTCCCTTTGAATATATTTTACCACTATTACTATATATTATAAACATTATATTTTTATCCCACAAAAAAAGCATTATATGTATTTTCACATAATGCTTTAAGTTTTACAGATAGCTGCTTTTAACATTAACTTTTTTTCTAAGATAATTTCCTATATTAGCTATACATAAAATAGTTGTTATTAAGAAAATACCTGGTACAATTATTATCCACCAAGAGTTTGTAAGCAGAGCCTTTTCCGATAGTGACAACATGCTTCCCCATGAAATTACCTCTAAAGGAAGCCCCAAACCTAAAAAGCTTAATGTCGCTTCCGCTACAATTGCACTTCTAATATTCATCACAATCATAAACATAATTGCTGGAACTAATCTTGGCCCTATATGATTTATTAATAAATGAAATATATCAGCTTTCATAAATCTTGCATACATAAAATATTCTTCATTTACCAGCCTCTTCACTTCTGTCCTAACTACTTTGGATATACTCATCCAGCTAGTAACACCAATAACTACCGCTATGCTAACCACATTATTCTGGCCTATTATAGCCTGTAAAAATATAATTATTAAAATATTAGGAATGCTTAAAAATATTTCAGTAAGCCTCATCATTATTTCATCAATAAATTCTGGTGCCATAGCGCTTATGCTTCCATAGACCACAGCTATTACCGTAGAAATAATAGTAGCTAAGAATCCAATAAAAAGCGATATTCTTCCTCCATACCAGATCATCGAAAAAATATCCCGCCCCACGGTATCTGTACCAAAGTAAAATTCCGAATTTGGTGCTACGTTATAATTTGCTAAATCCAGATAAGTAGGATCATGATTAATTATTAATTTATAAAAAACACATCCTAAAATTATAATAGCTAATATTACTATAGAAACAATTGGTTTAGTCGCTTTTTGCTTTCTTCTTTTATTCATGCTATGATCATTTTCTATATCATATACCGGTTCAAATCTATAATCTATCTTTTTATTTAACTCTGCCATATTATTTCCCTCCTTGAACGTCAACTATTTTCTTAGCCTTCATTTGAGGATCAATTTTTTCATTAATGATTTGAGCTAAAATATTGCTTGAGATTACCACTATCCCTGTTATTATACAAATTACCATCAACATATTATAATCGTGGTATTTAGCACTTTCAAAAGAGAGACTTCCTATTCCCGGATAAGAAAATACAGCTTCAACAATATACGTTCCGCCAATTATATGAGGAATAGAAATAGCCATCAAACTTATATAAGATGGCAATATATTTCTTACACAATGAGTAAAAATTATTCTTATCTTTTTTATCCCCTTAGAAACGCCTAAAAGTACGTATTCCTTTCTTACCTCTTCTAAAAGCATATTTCTAATCATGTAGGCATAATACCATAGATGACTCATTATTACGACTATAAGAGGTAGAATTAAATGGTTTATCCGATCTAATAAATCACCTTCCCGACCAATGGTATACGCACCACTGCTAGGAAGTAGTTTTAAATTAACACAAAAAATTAAGATTAAGATTAGTGAAAAGTAAAATTCCGGTATGCAACTTGTTATATTTCCTATATTGCAAATCAGCTTATCAATTAATTTATCTTCATAATATGCACAGAATATCCCAAGTAATAATGCTAAAGCAAATGTTAATATAAAGCCGCTTCCACCTAAAATTAAAGTATTAGCCATACGTCCGTTAATTACCTCTAAAACATCTTTTTTATACTTATAGGATATACCAAAATCACCTTTTACAGCGTTTGAAATCCACTTTCCATACTGAATATAGATAGGTTTATCTAAACCTAATCTTTCAATGCTTCTCTGTCTTTCTTCTACACTCATTCTTTCTGCTCGTTCACCATAATATGATACCAATGGATCTCCTGGAGACAATCTGCTCATAAAAAACACTATTGCTGATAGTAGAAAAATTGATAACGTAAAAATAATTAACTTTTTGCTTATACTCATAGCTTTATACTTTTTACCTTTCACCAATCTCACCTCACTTTCTTATTAAGAAATGATTTTATTTTTCTAAAGTCCAATCAGTTACATTCCAGAATATGCCTACTCCGTGATGTCCTAATACTGTATCTTCAGTTATTCCCATTAAATTTTTATTAGCAACATAATTAGCATCAACATAGCAGAAGAATGTGTATGCGGGATCATTAGCTAATTCTTCTTGGAACTTATAATAATATTCTCTTCTTGTTTCTTCATCTTCACTTTCTCTAGCTAACGTTAAATATTCATCAACTTTCTCATTAGAATATCCATTATAATTGCTTCCTTTATCTGTACCAAATACTTTATAAGTATGATCATCTGCATCAAATGGGCTTCCCCAGCCAATTAAAAACGCTTCGAAATTATCCCAGTCTATTGCAGAAGGAACTTCAACTTTAACATTAATTCCAATTTCTTTTAACTGCTGTGCTGCAATTGAAGCTAAATCAATACGAACTTGATCACCTTCCATACATGAAATTGTAAAGCCTAGAACCTGTCCATTTTTTTCATAATATCCATTAGGCCCCATAGTCCAGCCAGCAGCCTGGATTATTTCTTTTGCTTTATCTTGGTTATATTCATATTTCTCCACATCAGCGTTATTATATATATTTCTTTGTAAAGGCCCATATGCTATTTCACCTTCACCCAACAATACAGCATCAATCATTTCTTGTCGGTTTATCCCATAGCTTATTGCTGGTATTATAGCTTTATTTTCTGCCCAAATTTTATTATTGAAGTTATACATTATTCCTCTATAATCTGCAGTTATCATATCATAACATTTAAAAGCTTCATTATCTGCAAAATCTTTTGCAGCCTTTGGCGTAACTATTGCTAAATCTAATTCTCCTGATTTTAATTGAAGTGCTTTTGCATTATCATCAGTTACAAATTTAAACACTATTGTATCAATCTTTGCCACACCTTTAAAATAATCATCATTCTTTACTAAAGTAATACTTTGCCCATCATCCCATTTTTCCATCTTATATGGGCCAGTCCCTATAGGAAATCTAAAGAAATCAGAAGTCTGCATATCTTCTCCTTCTAGTAAGTGCTTAGGTAAAATTCCTATAGTCATATACTCAGTAAATGCAACATTTTTTTCTTTTAATTTAAATGCAATCGTATATTCATCAATTACTTTTATTTCTTCAATATCTTCATAGTTTGAAGCTATTTCTGACTCATTTGCAGGATCCATAATCTGCTCTATAGTAAATTTAACATCATCTGCAGTAAATTTTTCTCCGTCATGCCATTTAACATCTTTTTCTAAATTAAATGTGTATGTATTAGTTGTTTCATCAAAAGTCCAATCCTTTGCTAATGATGGTACTACATTATTTTCTTCATCATGGGCTGTTAAGCCATTAAAAATTAAAACATTAATTTCTCCATGTTCATCAATAGCAGGGTTAATTCTAGTGTATTCACCACTGCCATATACTAGTGTATTACTATTATCCACTCTGCTTTTTGAGGTATCAGTACTTCCGCAGCCGGCCAAAAGACCTATGGTCATACATAATATACAAGCTATTGTAATAATTTTTCTTCTCATTATTTTCTCCTTTTATCCTTTAATAACATAAATACCATATTATTATAGTTTTGGATAATTACTCTCACAAGCCCCATGGGGGGTTATTTTTTAGCTTTATTAAAAATTTTTTTCATATATGAATATTTTTTTAAATATGGTCAATACTATAAACGTAGATATAAACCTGTAATATACAGGTTCCCATCCCCCCATTATTTTTAAAGAAAAAGCACCTTTCTACAAAGGTGCTTTTTTGTTCATTCAATTATGATTTAATAATTGAATTTAAGGAACTCCCAAGGGAGTTCCCATCTCAATTCATCATTCATAATCCATCGCTTAATTTTAATTACATTCTTTCAACGCTTTCCATACCTAATAATTCTAAACATTGCTCAAGTACATTTTTAACAAGGTTAATTAAAGCAAGCCATGAAGCTTTCTTAGCTTCATCTTCTTCAGAAATTATTCTTGTATCATTGTAGAACTTGTTAAAGTTATTAGATAATTCATAGATAAATTCGCATATCTTATGCGGTGCTCTATCCTTAAAGCTGTTTTCTATAACTTCATTGAACTTAATTACCTGTAACATTAAGTTTCTTTCAGCATCACTTTGTGGTGCTAATATTGCAGTATTTGAAATATCCATTCCTGCTTTATTTAATATTGATTTAATTCTTACTATTGTATAAAGAATATATGGTCCTGTATTTCCTTCAAATGAAGCAAATCTATCTATATCAAAGATATAATCTTTAGAAGCCTGGTTAGATAAATCACCATATTTTAAAGCAGCTAATCCTACTTTTGATGATATTTCTTCAACATCTTCTTCAGCTATATTTTTATTATCCTTTAATTTTTCTTTACCAGCTTCTTTAATCATATTAATTAAATCAGCAAGTCTCATTACGCCACCTTCACGAGTTTTAAATGGCTTTCCATCTTTTCCGTTCATTGTTCCAAAGCCTATGAAGTCTAATACAATATCTTCTTCTCTAGCAATACCTGATTTTCTAGCAGCTCTAAAGAATTGTTCGTAGTGAAGTCCTTGTCTCTTATCTGCTAAATAAATTATTTCATCAGCATGTAAATCTCTTACTCTCTCTACTACTGTAGCTAAATCAGTTGTTCCATATAATGATGCTCCATCTGATTTTAATAATAATAGTGGAGGTACTTGCGCTTTATCATCTTCCTTACTTACATCAACAACTAAAGCCCCTTCACTTTCATAAGCAAAGCCATTATCTTTTAATTCCTTAATCATTTCAGGAATTAATTTTTGTGCATCACTTTCACCATTCCATAATTCAAAGCTTACATCTAATGCTCCATAGTTTTTCTTTAAATCAGCAACTGATACATTTAAGATATGTTTCCATAATGCAACATATCCTCTTCTTCCTTGTTGAAGTTCAACTGTAGCCTTTTTAGCAGCTTCCATTACAGCTTCATCTGATTTAGCAAGTTTACTTGCATATGGATATATATCTTCAAGTTCATCTATTGTAAATGGTGCTTCTGCTGGATATTCACCTTCAAAATCCGCATCAAAGTATGGAAGTTCAGGATTTCTTCTTTCAACTTCAGAAATAACCATTCCCATTTGAAGTCCCCAGTCTCCTAAATGTACATCACCAATAACATCATGTCCTAAGAATTTAGCAATTCTCTTAATGCTTTCACCTATAATTGCAGATCTTAAGTGTCCAATGTGTAGTGGCTTAGCAACATTTGCTCCACCATAATCTACTACTATCTTCTTAATTTCTGTAGCTTGTGAAGTACCAAATTTATCATCTTTATTCATCTTATTAACATAATCAATTAAGAATTCATCATTTAATGTAATATTAATAAATCCTGGACCAGCTATTTCTAACTTAGAAAAAATCTTATTTTCATTTAATTTTGCAACTACTTCTTCTGCAATAACTCTAGGTGCCTTTCCATGCTTCTTTGCATTAGGTAATGCTCCATTACATTGGTATTGGCAAAGGTCTGGTCTATTTGATACAGTTACCTTTCCTGATTCTCTATCGTATCCTAGTTCCTCAAATACGTCTTTTACAATATCGCTGATTTGATCAATAAATATTTTCATACTCTTCCTCCTATTTTTTTGTATAAAAAAACCATCTCTTTAATACAAAGAGACGGATTATTTCCGCGGTACCACTCAAATTACTAAAATAAATTTAGTCCACTCAAAGCTTTAACGCAAGCTAACGGCATACCCTTATATTTAAAATACTCAAGCAGCTTCTCCAAGTTCCTCTTCCTTATTTTATATCTCGTAAGACTTCCACTCTATTCTTACTCGCTGGCAGATACTATTAAATAAGTACTCTTCTTTTCATAGAATTTATCTTTAATTTGTAAATAATTATACCTATAAATATAGCACTTTGTCAATGCTATCTATATCTCAAGCGTTTCTATAATACCATGTTTAATACTGCTTTGAACATCAATAATTCTTTGATTTTCTGAGCCCCTGAATTTTAATCCATCCTTTGTTTTTTCTTTTTCAAATCGTCCATCTACTAATACATCTATATTTTCAATAAGTTCTTTTATATTATTATCCTTTTTCATTTTTTCTAATACATCTTCAAAAATATATCCTGTATAACACCATATATTTAGGCCCACTTTTTTAAATTCCTTTGCCATATATGAAAATTCTGCTGCTCTTTCTAAGGGATCTCCACCACTAAAGGTTACTCCATTCAGCAAAGGATTTTCTACTGTATCTTTAATAAGCTCATCCATATCTTTTTCTTCCCCACCATTAAAATCATGGGTATCAGGATTAAAGCAGCCTTCACAGTTATGTCTGCATCCTTGCGAGAAAAATACCCGTCTTATACCAGGTCCATTAACCAAGCTTTCATATGCTATTCCTGCAAGTCTTATTTTCTTCCCCATAACTTCACTTCCCTTAATAAATTAATCCTTTATATTAATATTATATCTAATTATTTCATTTATTCTCCTATTTTCTAAAATACCAGTTTGGTATATAGCTTTCACACTCATTAAACCATCCCATTATTTCATGTATCTGATTCAACATAACATCTACTTGCTCCTGTCCAAAAGGAACTGCCCAATATACTGAACTTAAGCTATTTGAACAGATATATAGAAGTAGCAGCCTAAAAAACTTCTCTGGCACATTGCCATTAAAATATCCATTAATATATCCTGAAGCAAATTCCGGACTAGCTTGTGCACACCAGACAATTCTATTGAACTCCTCCCAGGGATCACCATAATCAAATCTATTAAAATCTATTATTCCTAGTTTATTTTCTGGCGTAATAATCATGTTATTAATATGATAATCTCCATGTTGAAGGCATTGAGGCCTATTTTTTAATAGCTCCCTGTTGCTGTTTAAATAGTTAATCATTTTTTCAGCACCATTAAATTCTATTCCACACTCTTTATATTTTTGGATTTTAGTATCTATTTTTCGATTAAATCTTATTTCCCAGTCCTCAACATCATCAGGTGCTACTATGGAATGAATTTCTTTAAGATACTTTCCTGCCACAACTCCTAATTCATATTGTTTTTCCTTACTAAATTCCTTAATTCTTTCTTCTGCATCTTCTCCATTTATCCAGGTATATACAGCATATACTAATTCTTTTTCCTGCCATACCCCTAAATCTATTGCCTTAGGCATTAATATTTCTTTATCTTTTAAAGATTTGATAACCTCGAACTCTGCTCTTTTACTTTCATACTTTGATATATCACTTATTTTAAGTAATAATTCTTCATTGCTCTTAGTTAACACCTTATATTTTTTATCAGCAGACCATCCCTTATCAATAAGCTCGATACTTTTCCATTCTGTAATGCCATTTTCCACTTTTTACACCACCTTTATGTAAGTTAAAAACTCAGCCTAAGCTGAGTTTTCTTTATTAATTCATAATTCATTATTATCAAGAATTATTTTGAATTATTTTTCACATAATTAAGTCTTCCGCCAGCCTCGATTACTGCTCTTTCTTTTTCAGTTAAATCTAAAGTCACTTCAAATTCAGTTCCCTTAGTAATATTCTTAACTTTTGCTGTACCATTTATTAATGAACTATTAAGATCATCAATTTCAAACTGGTCTAATAAATCAATTGAATTATAGTCTTCTCCATTTTTAAATTCCATTGGTACTATCCCATTATTAATCAAATTTGCTTTATGGATTCTAGCAAATGATTTTGCAATTACTCCCCTTACACCCAGATATAATGGTGCAAGTGCTGCATGTTCCCTGCTTGAACCTTGTCCGTAATTTTCACCTGCAACTATAAAGCCTCCATTATTTTCTTTAGCTCTCTTAGGGAATTCTGTATCTATTGTATTAAAACAGAATTCTGATAAATAAGGTATATTTGATCTAAATGGTAAAAGCTTAGAGTTTGAAGGCATAATATGATCTGTAGTTATATTATCTTCTACCTTAATTAGTACTTTTCCTTCTATGCTTTCTGCTAAAGGCTTATTTACTGGGAATGGTTTTATATTAGGCCCTCTCTTTACTTCTACTTCAGCTCCATTTTCAGCTGGTGCAAGTATCATTGAATCATCAATGATAAACTTTTCAGGCATATCAATAGTTAAATCTACCTGTAATTCTCTTGGGTCTGTAAGCACACCAGTAATTGCTGATACTGCTGCTGTTTCTGGACTTACAAGATAAATTTTTGCTGATAATGTTCCACTTCTTCCATAGAAGTTTCTATTAAATGTTCTAAGTGATACGCCATCTGTTCCCGGTGCCTGTCCCATTCCAATACATGGTCCACATCCATTTTCTAATATTCTAGCTCCTGAACTTATAATATCAGCAAGAGCACCATTTCTAGCTATCATCTCCATAACTTGTCTTGAACCTGGTGCTATGACTAAGCTTACATCAGGATGTACTTTTCTTCCCTTTAATATTTTAGCTACTTTCATTAAATCTTCATAAGAAGAATTAGTACAGCTTCCTATGGCAACCTGGTCAACCTTAATTTTTCCTATTTCATTTACTTTTTTAACATTATCAGGACTATGAGGCATTGCTGCAAGTGGTTCTAATTCATCTAGATTAACTGTTATTTCTTCATCATAAACAGCATCTTCATCAGGCTTAAATTCAATCCATTCTTCTTCTCTTCCTTGTGCTTTAAAGAATTCTAATGTCCTTTCATCACTTGGGAAAATAGAAGTTGTAGCTCCAAGTTCTGCTCCCATATTAGTTATGGTAGCTCTTTGTGGCACTGATAAATTCTTCAGTCCTGGCCCACCATACTCAAATACTCTAGATACACCGCCTTTTACTGTTAGCCTTCTTAATACTTCTAAAACTACATCCTTCCCAGTAACCATAGGCTTAAAGTTTCCTACTAAATTAACCTTGCACACTTTAGGAGTATTGATATAATATGCTCCGCCTCCCATTGCCAAAGCAACATCTAATCCACCGGCACCCATAGCAAGCATTCCCACGCCACCTGCTGTTGGTGTATGGCTGTCAGATCCAATTAAAGTCTGATTTGGTACTGCAAATCTTTCTAAAAATACTTGATGGCATACTCCATTTCCAGGCTTAGAAAAATAAACGCCATACTTTGAGGCTACTGTTTTGATAAATGCATGATCATCTGCATTTTCAAAACCCTGTTGCAGCATATTATGGTCTACAAAAGCTACTGATCTTTTTGTTTTTACCTTATCTATACCCATAGCTTCCAACTGTAGATAAGCCATTGTGCCTGTAGAATCCTGAGTTAATGTCTGGTCAATTCTAATGCCAATTGGACTTCCAGCCTTAAGTTCTCCTTCAACAACATGTTCCTTTAATATTTTTTCTACTAAATTACTTCCCAAATTTATATCCCCCTTTTGTACTAATTTTTTTACTTATCTTGATTTATATATGTTTTATATAAGCTTACTAATTCTTTATCAAATAAACTTCTTTTCAATCTAACCGTTGTAGCTCTTACGATTTCAAGAATATCCTTTGCTTGCTGATCTGTAAGCTTAATATCATACTCTTTAAATTTATTTATAATAGATGCTCTTCCTGAATGTTTCCCAATAACAATTTGTCTTTCAAGTCCAACCACGGCTGGATCATAAGCTTCATAATTTTTAGGATCTTTAATTGCTCCATCTGCATGTATGCCTGATTCATGTACAAAAGTATTTTCTCCTACAATTGCTTTCCACTTAGGCAAAAATCTTCCTGATGCTCCTGATACATATTCTGATACTTCTCTAAACTTTCTTGTATCTATATCAGTTTTACAGCCATAAACATATATTAATGCCATTAATACTTCTTCTAATGCTGCATTGCCAGCTCTTTCTCCTAAACCATTTACTGTTACACCAACATGGCTTGCTCCTCCAAGAAGTCCTGCGATAGCATTTGCTGTGGCCATACCGAAATCATTATGTGTATGCATTTCAATATTAAAACCTGTAGTATTGTATAAATACTCTATTTCATTTCTAATTTTAAAAGGCTCCATAATTCCAACAGTATCACAATATCTAAACCTATCTGCCCCTGCCTGCTTTGCTGCATTAATATAATCTACTAAGAAATTTCTATCTGCCCTTGATGCATCTTCCCCATTAACAGATACATACAAGCCATTCTTCTTAGCAAATTCTACTGATTTGACCATATTTTCAATAACCCATTCCCTTGAGGTATTAAGTTTATGCTTAATATGGATATCAGATACTGATAAAGAAATAGCTACTGCATCTACCCCACAATCTATTGATTGTTCAATATCACTAATAACAGCCCTATTCCACGCCATAATACTTTTAGGATTAGATAATCTTTTATTTCTCCTTACTATCTCTTTAATAGCTTCCTTTTCATCGCCGCCCATTGTTGGTATTCCTACCTCAAGCTGATCTATCCCTAAATCAGAAAGCATTGATGCAATTAATATTTTTTCTTCATTTGCAAATACAACACCAGCTGTTTGTTCCCCATCACGAAGAGTTGTATCCACAATAGTTACCTTTCTGCCATTCTTTGGATTAATAATTGGCATTTTTATAGCCCCCCTTATTTATATATAAAAAGTTGAATCTTTTATATATTATAACATTTCTGTTATAATTATCCTAATATTATATCTTTGTTCTTTAAATAAAAAAACTGTATAAAGCCAATTTAAAATCGACTCTATACAGTAATAATCTTTAAATGACTTCATAATTATTTGCATTTGTACCAGTATGAGAACGTCTATCTGATCTTTCTTCATATTTACCTGGGCCAAATCTCTCATCTAAGCTCAAATATCCGGTAACTCTTGATATCCCCTGTATATCTAAACTATGACATGATGGGCAATATTTTTCATGACTTGCAAGATATGTGCCACATTTTCTACAATATCTTATATGAAAATTAATTCCAATATAACTTATGTTTGTGTTTTTATATGCATAATCAATAATGCTCTTAACTTGTTCGCCAGTTGGTGAATCATCTACTTCTATATATGAAATATGTCCTGCATTACATAATTTGTGATAAGGAGCTTCAATATCTATTTTTCTTTTTATTGATATAGGAAACTTTACAGGTATATGATAGCTGTTTGTATAATATTCTTTATCTGTTACCCCTTTGATAATTCCAAAAATCTTTTTATCATTCTTTATAAATTTCCCTGATAATCCTTCTGCTGGTGTTGCATAACAACTCCAATTAAGCCTTGTCTCTTCAGTAAACTTATCAGTATGCTCTCTAATAAAAGAGATTATTCTTACTCCTAGTTCTCTTGCTTCTTCACTTTCACCATGATGTTTTCCTACTAATGCAGTAAGACATTCAGCTAAACCAATAAATCCTATTCCCCATGTTCCCTGTCTTAAAATAGGTTCAATAGAATCATCTTCTTTTAAGTTTTCTGAGCCCCTCATTAATCCCTGACCTGCTACAAATGGGAGATCTTTAACCTTTAAATTCTTTAAAACACTATATCTATGAAGTAATGATTCCTTTGCTAAAAGGATTCTCTTTTCAAAAATTTCAAAGAAGGTATCTATATTTCCTTTTGCTTCTATTCCTATTCTCGGAAGATTTATAGTAACTGGGGCAATATTTCCTCTACCCTTACATCCAGGCTCGCCATTAACATTTTTCATAATATATGTCCTGCACCCCATGGTAGCTGGCATATACCCTTTATCATAATATTCCTTATTAAAATCAGCATCTATGTTCATAAATGTTGGGTTCATTCTTTTAGCGGCTACTTTGCAGGCCAATTCATAAAGATAATAATATTTATCCTGCGGCTCCCTATTTACCCCTTCTTTAACTCTAAAAATTATATTAGGGAAAATTGGCTGTTCTCCTTTTCCTAGCCCCTTTTCATATTCTTTTAAGAAAACTTCACAGATCATAGCTGCATCATCATTTTTAGGAACCCCTAAATTTATGGAAGAAAATGGAACTTGAGATCCTGCACGCGAATGCATAGTATTTAAATTATAGACAATTCCTTGCATTGCTTGATGTACTCTTGTTTTAAGTCTATCCTCTACAATACTTTCAAATTTATCTTCTGCAATTCCTAAATTCATTAAATCTTTTTTAATTTCATCTCTTGTAAGCTCCACAAATTCAGACATATCGTTATCAAAATCTGGATGTGCCTGACCGCCAAACATATCATTCTGGCTTGATTGCAACAATATACATGATAATTCTGCTGCTGTTTCAATTCTTTTGGGCTTATTAATCGTTCCATAACCAGTATTAAAACCTCTTTCTAGCAGTTCCTTTGTAGGTATATGAAGACAATTAATTGTTAAATTATATGAATCAAGATCATGAAAATACAACTCTCCGTTTTCATGAGCTTTTGCTAAATGTTTAGGCATATTAGCTAAGTTATGCCACTTATTAGATTCTGAAGCTATCCTTAGTAGCTTTGATGAGAAATTATTACCAACATTTGCATTGTCGCGATCCGTTTCTACTCCAATCCTGTTAATAGCTTTCATTAAATCTGACTTTGTATCTCTTACTCTAGTCCTTTCTCTTCTATAAACTGAGTATGCTTTTTGAATCTTAGAATAGCCCTCATCTTTAAGTTCTTTTTCTATCAGGTTCTGAATTTCTTCCACTGATATCTGCTGCTTTTCTAAATTTAAAATAATTTTATATACATTATCGGTAATACTTAATATTTCATTTTCTGATAATTCTCCGCCTATTTCCCTACTTGCCTTTTCAATGGCATTTTTTATTTTCTCAATGTTAAAGATTACTCTCCTTCCATCCCGCTTTACAACATATAGCACTTCATCCACTCCCTATACACAATATATAGTATATATTATACTATATATTGGATATTTTTTCAATCTATGTATTTTGATGTATTACTCTATTTTCACCTCTTATTTACTATTATATCTATTTATTTGACTTAATATTACCATTCTATTTTTTCCATTTTTCTCTGTTACTCAAGCTTTTTTACTCCCAACATTATCAGTACTGCTAATGTTAATCTTTATCAATACTGATAAAAAAAACATTATCACTATTGATAATGTTATCTGTTATGCTATAATGTAGTTAATGAATTGTATATTATTAGGAGGCATAATAAATGCAAAAAATAGCAGTTATCACTGATAGCGCATCAGATTTATCACTAGAACAATTAAAAGAAATGAACATAAATTTATTACCTTTAAGAGTAATTTATTCACATAAAGATTATCAAGATAAAATAGAAATTTCAGCTAAAGAAGTATATGATAACTTAGCAAATGAAATTCCTAAAACATCTCTTCCAAGTGCTCAAACTATGGATGAAATATTAACTAAACTTGAAGATGAAGGCTACACTCACGTTATTGCAGTATGTATCTCAAGCGGCCTTTCTGGAACATGTAATTCACTTAGATTAATCTTAGAAGATCATCCAAAACTAACATCGTATGTTTATGATACTAAAATATTAGCTTATCCAGAAGGTGAAATAGTTTTAGAAGTTGCTAAATTAGTGAATTCAGGAAAAAGCTTTGAAGAAGTAATTGAAGCTTTACCTAAGATTAGAGAAAAAATTACAGGATACTTTACAATAGATACTTTAGAATACTTAAAAAAAGGTGGTAGAATCGGAAGAGTTGCTGGAACAATTGGTGACTTACTAAGCCTAAAACCTATTATTACTACTGATGAAAATGGTGTGTATTACACTATATCTAAAGCTAGAGGAAGAAAACAAGCCCTTTCTAAAATGACTAGCATTCTTAAGGAACATTTAGCAAAAGGTAAATGTGAGGTTACAATATTAGAATGTGCCTGCAGAGAAGAAGCCGAAAAATATATGGCTCAAGTGGCAGAACTTCCAAATGTAACAAATCTTAAAATAAGCGAAATTAGCCCAGCACTTGGAGTTCATGGTGGGCCTGGATTAATGGGCTTTGCTATTAAATTGGTAGAGTAATATTATGGATACTTTTGAGAATATAGATGATATTAAAGCAGAAGAAAAACGCCTATATGAAGAATATAAAAAGAAACTTGCAGAACTAAAAAAAGTTCAAAAAGAAAAAGAAGCTGTAGGTCAAGTTTTTACTAAAGGCCTACTTCCTATCTATGTTCTATTTATTTTGAATATAGGACCAGCTAATGGTAATGATATTTCTACAAAAATATCTGAAAGGACCAATGGTCTTTGGACTCCTAGTACAGGAGGAATTTATCCTTTACTAAAGAAATTAGAAAAAGAAGGCTTAGTTATCGGAGAATGGGATGACCCAAAAAAGAAATTTCAAAAATTCTATTCGCTAACCCCTTTAGGAAAAAGTGAATATGAACAAAGAAAACATTTATTAAAATCTAAAATAGAGGAATCACTAAGAGTATTTCAGACTGTATATAAAGATTTATATTACTAGTATAAAAAATGTATTTATGAGTTTCATAAATACATTTTTTTTATTTTTTAGTGCAAACTAATACAAATGATAATTGGTGGTGTTTTTAATGAAAGGTCTTATTTTAGATTATAATACTACAGAAGCTTTTGTTTTGTTAGAAGATGATACAGTTACTACTATTCCAATAACTTCATTGCCTTCAATAAAACCTATTGGCAGTAATATTAGTTTAAATAACTTGTACAATAAAAATAATCATAATTCCAATTGCTATAATACAATTGATTTTATGTAAAAAAGATGCCTTTTGGGCATCTTTTTTAACTTATACTTATTGCATTAACAGGACAGCTTGCTTCAGCATCTTTTGCTTCATCTTCACTATCCTCTGGAACAGGATTTACTTTAGCCACTGCTTTTCCATCATCTTCAAGCTCAAAAACCGCTTCACAAATTGATGGACATAATCCACATCCTATACAGGTATCCTTATCTACTTCAGCTTTCATCTTTACCCACCCTTTCAAATAAAATTACAATACTATTATTAACTAAAATAGTTATTTATATGTACTTTGAAAGGATTCTATAATATTCTTACCAATCGTTTGGTTTTATATCAGCTTCACTTACTGTAACATTCCATTTTTTATATTCATAATATGCCACAATATAATAAGTATGCTCAGTATTTTCTTCTTTATTGGCTACAGTAATTGCAGTTTTGTATGTTGTAGTATTAAAGCCCCTATTTTTTACTGTTAATACAACTTGAAAATCTCCTGCATTATTCTGTACCATATCTACATTATTAAATATTTTTCTAGCATTCTTTAAAAAGTATTGAATATCATCGGAATATACATATTTTAAACATTCTACATCACCCTGAATGTTAACCCCCACAGAAACATCCTTATTTTCCAAAGAATTTTTTACAGTTTTTAAAACTTCCTCTATTGAATCAAAATAAATACTTTCAAAATATTTAGGTTTTCTTGTGAAAGAAAGATTCTGAATTACACTATCAACTAAGCTTTCAGACACAGTATAAATGCCTGAATCATTATAGAAATTTCCTCCATCATTATCAACGACAAAATAAAACTTCTGTACTTCATCACCTAAATCAAACTCTATAATATAATCTGGATCCAAGGGATTTTTAGTTTCACTAATTTGAGCTTTAGATAAAAAATTATATATTTCTCTTTTAGTAGCTTCTTCTGTTACTATAAACTTAAATCCTAAATCTCTTGTACTTTGAATACTTACCTGCTCAACATTATCAGAAGATAAATACTGAAAATATTCTGTTTTCCATCCTAATTTTTTCTCTATCTTATCAATAGTAGTACATCCAGACAAACTAACTAATATAGTTAATAAAAGTATAGTTGCTCCATATCTCCTATATCTCTTCTTCATTTTTCTTCTCCTTCGCTACTAAAAATATTTAAAAATCATAGGAGAAGCATTGCTTCCCCTACCTCTAATAAATTATAATACTTTACCTAACTATTGGCAATTTAATTATTAGTGTTAATTTTATGAACTGGATTTATATAATAAGTACTATTCCCTACTGCATAGGTACTACAACAGTAGAGTTTTTGTAGTCATAAAACATCAGCCAGCATCCTACATTATCCTTACCTGCACCATTAGTCCATGTTACAAATCCTGTCTTTCCATCATAAGGCTGTTCATCTTTATCTTTCTTTCCTGGCACCCCATAAACTATATAATTAAGATTTCCTTTTGAATCACATTTATACCCTAGATTAAAATATCCATACTTTTTAATATAAGGATAGTAATTAAGCATTGGATAATACGCTAAAGTATACTTGTTATAGTTCGACATATCACACATTTCATATAAGTCATGTACTTTAACTTTATACCACTTACAATACTTTATTTCTTTAAAATCATCATCACATTTTTCAAATGATTCTGCAATAGATTCAAAGTAATCTCCAACTGGACCATTGATTTTACATGTCCTTGGATCAAATTGCTTATTCCTTTCAATTTCTTCTTCATATTCATCAAACTTTCCTCTTAAGTTTTCTCCTATAGGCTGACTTACACTAATAGTTTCTTGTATATTATTTTCTTCTATATTATTATCTTGAATATTATTTTCTTCTTCTGCTCTACCATCACATGGAACTTTCTTCTTTTCTTCATTTTCCTTACACTTCTTTTCTTCCTTTACTTCTTCCTTTACTTCCTTCTTTATCTCCTTCTTTGCTTCCTCCTTCATTTCAGCCTTTTTCTCTACTTTCTTTTCTGGTTTCTTTGCAACTTTCTTCTCTACCTTTTTTTCTGGAAGTACAACTTTTTCATCATTACACTTAACTATTTTATAACTTTTCCAATCATCACTTGGCTGCTCACCATTCAAAAATCCGCACATTACATATACAGGTGATCCCTCTTTATATTTTGCTATGGCAGCTCCTGATATATTTTCAAATTCAACGTCAATTCCGCCTATGTTAGAAGTATTATACTCCTTTGTAACATCGCATTTACCAGAATCGCTTATGTTCATTGGACCTAAATCTACTATCTTTTTATGATCCTTTTTACAGCAAATCAGCATCATATGATACTTATCATTATCCTTCCTAAGATTTTGTGCATAAAATGTTATTTTGCATATATCTCCACGTGCTTCAATCTTAGAATATCCTGATAATGCTTTATCACTTGAATTAGCATATCCTCTTGCGTCCTCCTGTAATATTATGAAATTTCTATACAATCTCCCACTACTTGCCACTCCTTAAGCCTCCATTTTATAATAATTCCCTATATTATATGCAGGCATTATTAACAATAGAATTTTTTTAATTTCTATAAAAAAAAGATGGCCAAAGCCATCTTAATAAATTAATCTATTTTAATTTTGAGTTAATACAATCTGAAAGCTTTGCAAACTCTTGTATAGATAAAGTTTCTCCTCTTCTCTTTGGATCAACTCCAGCTTCTGCAAAAGCCTCCTCTAATTTTTCTTTAGCAACACCTATACTCTTTACTCCATTCCATAAAGTCTTTCTTCTCATGTTAAATGAATTTCTTATTATGTCAAAGAAAAGCTTCTCGTTTTCTACTTTAACCTTAGGTTCTGGAAGTCTATCTAATCTAATAACTATAGAATCAACCTTTGGTCTTGGTATAAAGCAAGCTGGTGGTACTTTTCTAACTATCTTAGTATCACAATAATACTGAACTAATAATGATAAAGCACCATAATCTTTATTTCCTGGCTCTGCATTCATTCTTTCAGCAACTTCTTTTTGAATCATTATTGTTAATGATTTAAACTTATAATTTTCTTTTAATAGCTTAACAATTATTGGTGTTGTTACATAATAAGGAAGATTAGCTACCAATTTAACGCTTTCTTCATCACCTATTACTTCATTAAAATCAACCTTTAATGCATCATTATGTATTAATCTAAAGTTTGGATTATCTCCAAGCTCCTGTTGTAGTATAGGAATTAAATCATTATCTAATTCTATAGCAACGACCTTTTTGGCAGTATTTAATAATTGTGCAGTTAATGTTCCTACACCAGGACCTATTTCAATTACTAAATCTTCTTTATTTACTTCTGCGCCACTTACTATATCTCTTGGAACAGAATCATCAATTAAAAAGTTTTGTCCTAAACTTTTTGAAAACTTAAAGTTATATTTTTTTACCAGCTCTGCTGTTTTAACATCTTTTATTTCCATACTATTTTCCCTCTTCAATTTGTTTTTCTATCTTATTAATTGCATCAATGAACTCTTCTTTTGACACTCCATAATTATTTAATCTTGCAAGCATTTGATTAGCATTTCCATATCCTAATCCTAATTCTTTACCAAGCTTCATTCTTCTTAATTTAGAATCTTCATATCCTGTAAGCTTAAAATAAAACATATCTTGTGAGTCAAATACAGGTTCTACTTCTTCTCTAGATACTTTAGCCCTTTCTAAGGCTTCTCTTATTACTTCTGGAGATGCATTTTCTACTCCTATATCATCACCTTTAATTCCGTCCTCTTGTGCAATATAGGCATGCTTTATTCCCTTAACTCTTTTAGAAATAATACTTCTTATTTTTTCACCTGCAAAATCAGGATCAGTCAGCACTATAACACCTTTTCTCTTTTGAGCTTCTTTAATTCTTTCAATAACTTTAGCATTAATCCCAAATCCACCTGTTGCTATAAGCTCTGCATCTACAGCTCTTTTTACTGCTGTAATATCGTCTCTTCCCTCAACTACAATAACTTCCTTAATCAAAGCTTTTCTTCCTTTCCTTTTATATCTTCTATTAATGTATCTCTATATTATAATTATGTCAAACTTTTTGTCATTTGATTATATTGATCATTCATAATTAAAAAAAGGATGGCATAGGCCATCCTTTTTTACCATTCTCCTGGATACGCTATTACATAAACTGGTACATCATATTTTCTTCCCCAGTTTATAGCGGTGTCATAAGAATCAACATATACATCAATTATATTTCCGTTAATTGCTCCACCAGTATCAGCAGCTATTGCTTTACCATATCCTTCAACATATACTAATGATCCTAATGGAATAACCCTTGGATCTACAGATATAGTGCTTATACCTCCTGGATTATATGTTGGTACCGTTCCTGTAGCAGTTAATGAACCTCCATAATATGCTGTTGCTTGTACATATACTAGTGATTGATATTCTTCAATTTCTCCACTTCTGCTCGCAAAAGTTTTTCTAGTCCCCTCAGCAATTACTTCAGTTACAGGCTCTTTTAATACTTTTGAGCTTACTTTTTCTCTTGATATCTCTTTGCCATCTTTTTTTACTACCTTATAAGTAACCTCTTCTTCACCAGCTTGTCCTTCTTGAATAGTTTCAGTTGTATTTATATCTAATGAATCATCTTCGTTTGTTACTGTGTCATAATCTAGTGTATTTACTACGACTTCATTTTCAACCTGAACATCAACTAATTGAACTTTCATATTGTCTTGAATCTTTGTATCTAATGAAGGTGTAACTTCATCCTCATTTATATCAAAATCAATATCCATTCCATTTAGTTGTTCTTTTTCTGCTACAAGCATGTTTTCTACTGTATCTTCAGCAGTCTTTACAACTACGGTTTGACCCTTAGCTGATATTTCAACATCCACTGCTCTCTTAACAGTAATTACTTCGTTTTCGTGCAATTTTTTATCTAAAGCTGGTTCAACTTTATCCTTGGAAGCTAATTTAACTCCCTGTTGTTGCAACACATCTTTAACAGTCCCTTTGTATGTGACAAATGTTTTTTCATTTCCATCTACGTTTATTATTACAGTTTTTCTTAAATTAGCTGATACAGTTCCCATCATAGTAATTACTACAACTACGCCTCCTACAGCTAAAATCTTTGTTGCCTTAGGACCATTAGAAAAAATGTCTTTAAATAATTTCTTACATTTTTCTATCATCAACTTAAACCTCCTTTGGCAAGAGTGTCTTTTGCATTATATTATATATAATACTATTTTGTCAAATTCACCCTACCCTTTTACCATAAACTGTTATTTTATTAGCTAAATAAAAATGTATTAAATAATTCTATTTATTCTTTTGATTACTTATTCAGCAGATGTAAATGGTAATATTTGTTAATATCTTTTCTCTATTTTACTTTATTTTTTTTTACAAATCAAGTTATTGAAATTATTGTTAACTGCAATATTAACTTCTTTTGGGTCAATTTCCTTGATTAAAGCAATTTGTTCAATGATATATTCAATATAATCCGATTTATTACGCTTTCCTCTAAAAGGTACCGGTGCCATGTATGGACAATCAGTTTCAACTAATAACCTTTCAAGAGGTATTTCTCTTATAACATCATGTATTTTCTTAGCATTCTTAAATGTTACCACACCTGTAATCCCGATATAATACCCTAGTTTAATGCACTCCTTAGCAAATTCTACACTTCCTGAAAAACAATGCACTGTCCCCTTTACCTCCGGGAATTCCTTCATTATATCTAATGTATCTTTATGTGCATCTCTATCATGAATTACTACTGGCAGATTTAATTCAGCTGCTAACTGCATCTGTGCTCTAAATACTGATTTTTGAATTTCCCTATCTGGATTTTCATCCCAATAATAATCCAGGCCAATTTCTCCTATAGCAAGGATCTTCTCATTTTCTTTTACATATTCAATTATCTGTTTTCTAACATCTTCATCATAATCATTTGCATCACTAGGATGTATTCCAAGTGCTCCATAGATAAAACTAAATTCCTTAGTTAATTCATTTGTTGTAGCTAAACTAGCTTTTGAACAAGCACAATTTAATATTCCAATTACTCCTGAAGCATTTAATTCCTTTAAAAGTTCCTTTCTATCCTCATCAAAGGCTTCATCGTCATAATGAGCATGAGTATCAAAAATTTCATATTTATGTTCCATTGTATCTACCTCCTATAATTTTTATTTATAATCAGATTAATTTTATATTATTTCATATTAACTCTATTATTTTGACACTTAATTGACATATTCAGAAGTTACTATATATATTGTAAAGTAGTTAAAGCATTATTATTTACCCAAAAAAACCATCTTAACGCTGGTTTCAAGAGTATATCATACCCCAAATGATATACTCTTGTTTTTTTATATTCTTTTTTCCTTTAATCTTTCAACTTCTTCAAAAGCTTTTCTTTTATCTAAACGTGGAAATGATAAATTTTTATTTTTTATAGTTCCCTTAGACTTTTCCGCAAAGCTCCAGATAGCATTTTCAATTCCAATAGTCTGTCTTATATCCCTGCAGTACTTAGGCATAAAAGGTTCTAAAAGATTAGCTAAATTCACAAGTACCTGTAAAGAATTATATATTACTTCCTTACATTTCTTTGGATTATTATTTATTAGCGTCCAAGGATCATTTTTCTCAAAATAATTATTGTATTTTCTGCAGCAATTTACAGCTTTAGATAAAGCATCCTTAAATTCGCCTTCTTCAATCTTATCTCCCATGTCAAAATACAAATCAAATAATTCATCTTTAATAGCATTACTTATTTTACCTTCAGGTATTCTTGAATTATAATTCTGCCTAATAAAATTACACACTTTATTAGCAAATCCACCGATATTTGCTGCTAAATCATTGTTACTTGTATTTATATAATCTCTCCAAGTAAAATCAGTATCCTTATTTTCAGGAGAATTTAATAATAAATAATATCTAATAGAATCTACATTATAGTTCTTAGTTATATAATCAGCCCAGATAGCCCAATTTTTCACTGATGAAAATGGCTTTCCTTCTAATTTTAAATATTCACTAGAAATTATCCTTATATCAGGATTCTTGATTCCAAGTCCAGCCAAGATAGCTGGGAAAATAACGGCATGGAATGGAATATTATCTTTTCCATGAACAAAATATATTCTTGAATCTTCGCCCTGCCAATAATCCTTCCAATCTTCGCCTCTTTCATTTAAACATTTCATACTGGCAGTTAAATATCCCATAACCGCTTCAATCCAGACGAATATTCTTTTATCTTCATAACCTTCTAAAGGAACCTCAACTCCCCAAAGAAAATCCCTAGTTACTGCCCTATCCCTTAAGCCTTCATCTAGATATCTTTTAACCATATTTTCAGCATTATGGCGCCATCCACTATGTCTTATGTATAGTCTTTTAACATCATTTTCAAATTTAGATAATGCAAAGAATAAATGCTTTGTTTTTATAAGCTTAGGTTCAGATCCACATATATCGCATTTTTTATCTAATACTTCATAAGATTCAAATATTGCTGAACATTTAGTGCATCCATATCCATGAGCCTCTCCCCCACATTTAGGACAATGACCTATTATATTTCTATCTGCTAAAAACTCATTGCACTTTTCACAAAAAGTCTGGTCAACTTCCTTTTCATAAATATAGCCTTTTTCATATAATTCTAAAATGAATTTTCTAACTTCTTCAGCATGGTATTCTGTATGAGTCTTTTCAAATATATCAAAGGAAAAACCTAAAGATTTAAAACATTTTTTAAATTCCCCATGATATTTTTCCACTGCCTCAAGAGGAGTTATCTTTTCTTCTTCAGCCTTCATCGTAACTGGCGTTCCATGACAGTCAGTTCCTGATAAAAATATTACATTATCCCCCATCATTCGATGATATCTTGCTAATACATCCCCTGGAAGAAGAACAGCTATTCTTCCTAAATGAAGTGGCCCATTAGCATAAGGCCATGCATTCCCGATTAAAATATTCATAAATACCCCCTTAATTCATCATTACCTAACTTCTTAATTTTAAAATAAGGTGCTGAATTTAATTCAACACCTTGTTTAAATTATCTAACTTGGCTTCCAGTTGGTAATTCTCCTGGATTAACTAATGTTAATAAGCTATCGTCATCAGTTGCAGCAGCTAGGATCATACCTTGTGATAATTCTCCTCTTAGCTTAACTGGTTTTAAATTAGCAACTAATACAACGTATTTGCCAACTAATTCTTCTGGCTTATAGTAATTAGCTATTCCTGATACCACTTGTCTTTCTTCACCATTTAAATCAACCTTTAATTTTAATAATTTCTTAGCTCCCTTAATTGGTTCACAAGCTAGTACCTTTACTACTCTTAAATCAATTTTAGCGAAATCATCAATAGTTATTTCTTCTTTAATTGGTTGCATTTTATATTCTTCTTTTGGCTTATTAGCTTCTAATTGAGCTAATCTTAAAGCTTCTAATTCTTCTAATCTTTTAGCAACATCAATTCTTGGGAATAATGCATCTCCTTTAGTAACTTTAGTTTCAGGAGTCGTTCCATCAAATCCACTTAATGATTCCCAAGTCTTAGTAGTGATATTTAATTGTGCATTAATTTTTTCACTTGTGCTTGGTAAGAATGCTGATAATAAAATTGAAGCAAATCTTAAGCTCTCCACTAAGTTATATAAAACTGTACCTAATCTTTCTTTCTTTTCTTCATCCTTAGCTAAAATCCAAGGTGTAGTTTCATCTATATATTTATTAGCTCTGCCAATAAGTTCGAATATATCTTCTAATGCTTCTGGAATTCTTAGTTCATCGATAGCTTTTGTAACCTTTTTAGGTGTTTCTAATGCTAATGAAATTAATTCATCATCTATGTCTTCCTTAGCAAGTGGTGCTGGTATTATACCATCAAAGTATTTTTCGATCATTGCTACAGTTCTAGATAAAAGATTTCCTAAGTCATTACATAAATCTGAATTTATCTTCTTGATGAATATTTCATTATTGAATAATCCATCTGCACCAAATGGTATTTCTCTTAATAAGTAGTATCTTACTGCATCTACACCAAAGTTTTCTACTAATGTTACAGGATCTACAACATTACCTTTTGATTTAGACATTTTTCCACCATCTACTAATAACCATCCATGTCCAAATACTTGCTTAGGAAGTTCTAATCCTAATGCCATTAACATGATTGGCCAGTAAATAGTATGGAATCTTAAGATATCCTTACCTATTAAATGTACATCAGCAGGCCAGAACTTTTTATATAATTCATCATTTGAGCTGCCATATCCTAAAGCACTTATATAGTTTGATAATGCATCTATCCAAACATATACTACGTGACCTGGGTCAAATGTTACTGGTATTCCCCAGTTAAAACTTGTTCTTGATACACAAAGATCTTGTAATCCAGGTTTTAAGAAGTTATTAACCATTTCATTTTTTCTTGATTCTGGCTGGATAAATTCTGGATGAGCTTCAATGTATTCCATTAATCTATCTGCATATTTGCTCATTTTGAAGAAGTAAGCTTCTTCCTTTGAAGTTTCAACTGGTCTTCCACAGTCTGGGCATTTACCATCAACTAATTGAGTTTCAGTCCAGAAAGATTCACATGGTGTACAGTATAACCCTTCATAAGATGACTTATATATATCTCCTTGATCATATAATTGCTTAAATATCTTTTGAACAGCTTCTATATGATAATCATCAGTAGTTCTAATAAATTTATCATAGCTTATGTCCATCATCTTCCATAAGTCTTTGATTCCTGCTACTATTTCATCTACATGCTCTTTTGGAGTTATTCCCTTTTCTTCAGCTATTCTTTGGATTTTTTGACCATGTTCATCTGTCCCTGTTAAGAACATTACATCATAACCATTTAATCTCTTAAATCTAGCTAAAGCGTCAGCAGCTACTGTTGTGTAAGTATTACCAATATGTAGCTTAGTTGACGGATAATAAATTGGCGTTGTTATATAATAAGTTTTTTTACTCATTAATATCCCTCCTAAAATAAATTTATATTAAAAAAGCCTCTATATAGGTTAATTTACCTATATAGAGGCGTTATATACGCGTTACCACTCTACTTTTAATTTATTTCACAATAAATTTCTCACTAAGTGACTTTTTATCACTCTGCAATATAACGGCTGCTTCCGTACTACCCTAATAAAAATACTCAGGTAATCTGCTCCGAGGCCATCTTCACATAGCTTAATTATACCAGCTTTCACCTAATTTCTGGCTCTCTTTAATAATCTCCCTATGCTACTCTTCTCTTCTTAGCATTTAATATTTTTATAATAGTATAAAACAAATCAACTGTCAAATTTTTATAGTTGCTTTTATATTTAATTTATATATAAATTTGCTATAATTAATGTACAGGAGAGGATGCTTATAATGAATAACTTTAAATTACCTAAAATTGGACTAAGAACATTTAAATCTGGGTTAGCAGTTTTTCTTTGCTTGCTGCTGATTCCTAATGAGCCGTTTTTTGCCTGCCTCACTGCTGTAATTTGCCTTTGTGATACAGTAACAAATTCAGTACATATGGGTATAAATCGTGGTGGTGGAACTATTTTAGGAGCAACAAGCGGACTAGGCTTTTTATACATATTTAGATTTTTAGAAGCACATATACATAATAATCATATAGCAAAGTTAATAATTTATATGATTATTGGGCTAGGAATTATAGTAATGATTTACATATGTAATATCTGGAGAAGACCAGGCGCAATAAATATTACCTGCATAGCATTTCTTGGAGTCACTACAGCTCATGCTTACTCTGATCCACTATATTATGCAATAAATAGATCATTTGAAACAATACTTGGAATAATAATTTCAATTCTAGTTAATACACTAATAACACCACCTCCTCATAAATAAATAAGTAAGTATTAACTTCAAAAACTGTGGAATTTCGCTAAGAATATTCCAATGTTTTTCCGTTATTGCTTACTTATTTTCATAGTAAAAAGGTAGAAATTCCCTTAGGAATTTCCTCCTTAATTCATCATTCATCATCCATAATTCATCATTAAAAAAGACTTCCTACAGAATTACCCCTAATTCTGTAAGAAGTCTTTTTTATATTGCCCCTATATTTTAAGCCCGATTTTATTTATTGTCTTATTGCTTATTTCTTATACTGTTTCATCTACTATTACTGCTTCGTCTACTTTTTTACCAAACAGCATTATTCCGCCAAATAAAGCTAGTGCTGAAAGTGGTAATACTATATAAATTGGAAGTCCAAACCCTGCTGGGATATATCCAAATAGTATTGTAACTGCTGCAACAAATAATGAATACCATATCTGTGTATTTACGTGATCTATATGATGGCAGCCTGCCCCCATTGATGAAAGTATTGTAGTATCAGATATTGGTGAACAGTGATCTCCAAAGATAGCTCCTGTTAATACTGCACTAGTGCTGACAACTACATATGACATTTCAGGATTAATCTTATAAGCTAATGGAATAGCAAGTGGCATTAATATACTCATTGTTCCGTAAGCTGTTCCTGTAGAGAATGAGATTACTGCACCTAATATAAATATTAAACTTGGTAATAAGAATGCTGGTATTGCTCCATTTAGCGCTTCAACTAAAAATGCTGCTGTTCCTAATTCCTTAATTACTGATCCTAAAGACCAAGCTAATATAAGAATTACGCCAGTAATCATTAAGCCCTTCATTCCTTCAATCCAAACTTCAATTGCTTCTGATAAAGTAAATATCTTTTTGCATACTGCCATTACTATGGCAACTACTGAAGCAAATAATGCTGATTGGAATAATGCTACTGATGCATCTGAGGCTGCAAATGCTTCTAATATTGCCTTAAATGAAAATGGTGAATTCGTCATTATTTGTTGTATTGCTACATCTTCGCCAGCCATTATTGCTGAATATCCACTATAATAGAATGATGCAATTGCTGAAATCACTAATGTACCTATTGGAATTATTGCATTCCAGATACTTAATTTAACTCCTTCTTTTGGTTCTAAATCATCCATATGAGATGCTGTTGCTGCTACTTCTTCTGCTCCATTATTAATTCCTTTTCTTGCATTGATTTCAGCTTTTCTCATCGGTCCAAATTCTCTTAGAGTAATAGCTGTAATCACTATAAATAAAAGAATTAATATATTGTAGAATCTATAAGGTATTGTTTGAAGGAATACTCCAAATCCACTAGTTTCAATACCAATTGAAGCAAAACCATCAGTTATTAAACTTACTTCAAGACCGATCCAAGTAGATATTATTGCAAGACCTGCTATTGGTGCTGCCGTAGCATCAATTATAAAAGCTAGTCTTTCTCTTGATATTTTCATCTTATCTGCAACTGGTCTCATTATTGGTCCAACAATTAATGAGTTTGCATAGTCATCAAAGAATACGCATATTCCTAAAAGCCAGGTTATAATTTGAGTACTTCTTGCTGTTTTAGCCTTTTTAGCTAAAGCTTCTGCGATAGCTTTTGCACCACCCATCTTAGCTACTAAATTAATAACTCCTCCAATTACAAGAACCTGCAGGATAATACCTGCATTCCAAGGATCTGCTAGGGAATTTAATGCTCTATCAATAAAATCTAAAAATGACTGTATTAATGCACTAAAAACATTAAAACCAGTTAAGTTTAAAATAAATCCTCCAGATAAAATTCCTATAAATAATGAAATAACAACATTTTTTGTTATAAATGCTAGAATAATTGCAACTAGTGGTGGAATTAAAGTAAATATTCCAAACCTTTCTGCATTAGTAATTGTATTTCCTGTTTCTGCTGCAAATGCAAAATTTGAAGAAAATACTAGAATAATCATTAATAAACCAATTACTCTTTTACATGTACTTTTCATATATCTTTCCCCCTAAAATATTATTTTTAAATGAACACTTCAGGGTTGCTATATAAAATAAGAAAACCTTGAGTTAACACTCAAGGTTTTGTAATAATCTAAAAATACTATAAAAAATCCTCAAATGATAGCTCACCACAAAATAATATTGTGACAGTGATACATATATTCTATGTATCCCCAACTATACAGACTTAAAGCATTATCTGTATGTTTCGGCAAATCATCCTTTCCCATTAAGTCATTGTGCTTATCTCATTAATGGTACTCTTAATCTTTGCACCTCTACCCTTACGTTATTCACTTTTATGAACTCATTATAGCTGTTAATTTTATAATTTGCAATATAAAATTAAAATTTTTTACCTTTTTTTATTATCTATTCATAAATTTCTCAATTTCTTCTACAGATTTAATCATATTTTTTGTTAAGACATCAACACCGTTTTCAGTAACTAAAACATCATCTTCTATTCTAATACCAATGCCTTCTTCTGGTATATATAGTCCTGGTTCAACAGTAAATACTACCCCTGGCTCGAAAATAAAGTTTCTATGAGGAGTTTCAATATCATGAGTATCTAACCCTAAACTATGTCCTATACTATGGAAATAATATTTTCTAACATCTTTTTTATCAGTAATCAATCCAAGATTTATACATGCTTCTGCTAATAAATCTGTAGCCTTATTGTTAATATCCACATATTTAACTCCTGGCTTTATAGAGTTTATTATTTCTTCATTTACCTTTAAAACAGCATTATATACTTCCTTTTGTCTTTCTGTGAACTTGCCGTTTACAGGGAATGTTCTTGATATATCAGCATTATAGTATTTATATTGTGCTCCTAAATCAAAAAGAATTAAATCCCCATCTTTCATTTCTGTATCATTATCTACATAATGAAGTACAGTTGCATTTTTTCCTGCTGCCGCAATTGTATTAAATGCAAAATCTTTTGCTCCCTTACTCTTACAAACAAAATCAAAATATGCTTCAAGTTCATATTCCTTCATGCCTGGTTTTGCATTTTCCATTAATTTTTCAACACCGCTGATAGTTATCTCAATTGCTTTTCTTATATTATCTATTTCATCTGTTGATTTTACTAATCTTAATGCTGCTATTGCTGCATATACATTTTTAATGCTGGCTTGCGGATATTTTTCAGTCATTGACTTAGCAAATTTATGCGCTATTCCATCCATTGATGCATAGTTATCTTTTTCTAAATCTACATATAAATTAATTTCTTCTTTTAAAGTAATTAATCTATGTAAGCTGCCTTCAAAGCTGCTCTTAAATGCTACTGAATCTGCTCCTGTTATTTCTAAAGCTTCATCTTCCCTTAAGCTTTTACCAACCCACTTTTCCATTTCTAAGTCGATATCTTTAATAAAGAATTGGCATTTTTGTTCACCATTTATTTTACTCATAACTAAAACATGATCTTCTTCATTTACACCAGTTAAATAATAGAAGTTTCTATTTGGTGTAAAATGATAGCTTTCATCTGCAGATTTTTTTGGTGCATTTCCTGCAAATAAAACAACTACTGAATTATCTTTAATAGAATCTAATACTTTTTTTCTACGTTCTTGGTATATTTTATTACTCATTTTTCTTCTCTCCTATTTTAGTAATTTATCTTATTATATAACAATCTAAAATATCATTACTAGAATATTTTCACATTTTATTAAATATTTTGTTAATTTTTGTTATCTAATAAAAATGCTCACCATTAACACTGCCATAATAATTGCCATAATATCTGCAAATACTGCTGCCCATAATGTATGCCTGATTTTTTTTATTTTTACTGCCCCAAAATATACTGTTATGGTATAAAAAATTGTTTCTGTAGTTCCCATAATAACTGATGCTATAAGGCCAATCCTTGTGTCTGGACCATAATTTTTCAATATATCAGTAAATACGCCAATTGCACCACTTCCTGATAATGGTTTAATCAATACTAAAGGGACTATCTCCTTTGGTAGGTTAATTAATGAAGATATGGGCTCCACCAAATCATTTACCCAGTCTAAAAGCTTGGCAGATCTAAATATATTTACTGCAACAATCATTGCCAAGAGATAGGGAAATATATTGGCACAAACCTTTAACCCTTCCTTTGCGCCTTCAACAAACCATTCATACACCTTTCTGCCCTTCACCATTCCATAAGTAATAATAATGAAAACTATGATTGGAATTATACTCTTAGTTATATAATTAAACATATGCTAACCTCCAATCCTAAAAATATCTCTGCATAATCTTACAGCAGATAACGCCCCAGACTGCTGCAATTGTAGTTGAAATTATTGCTGGCACTATTATTACTCCTGGATTTTTTGAACCTGCGGATGCTCTAATTGAAATTATGGTAGATGGAACTAATTGAATACAGGCTGCATTTAATACTAAGAAAAGGCTCATATCATTAGATGCTTTTTCTTTTTCAGGATTAAGCCTCTGCATTTCTTCCATAGCTTTTATACCAAATGGTGTTGCTGCATTTCCTAAACCCATCATATTAGCTGTAATATTCATTACTATTGCCCCCAGGGCTTTTTTATCCTTAGCAGCATCTTTAAATATTATCTTCAAGATAGGACGCATAACCTTTGCTAATTTTTCAGTAAAGCCGCTTTTTTCCGCAACCTTCATTACTCCACACCAAAAGCACATTAAACCTGTAAGACTGATAATAAAGGTTACCGTACTTTCAATGGATGAAATAATATCATTAGACATAGCCTCTCCATTTCCTGACACAACACCAACTAAAATACCCAAAAATATCATTAAAAACCAAATATAATTTATCATCCCAAACTCTCCCCATATCATTCATAATTAAAATATATTCCTTGCAAGGTATATTTATTAGTGATAGGATAAAGATAATAACATATTGTTTTATTTTACCTAATAAAGGAGATGCACCAATGAAAGAATCAAACTTAAAATTAGCTCAACAAGATATTGATGCGGCTTTAGAAACTGTAGATGATATAGAAAAATTCATTTCAGGAGATGACCTTGAAAAAGAAAAACTTAAAGAGAAATTCGTTGCGTTATCACAAAAGGTGCAACAATTAGAAAATCTTTTAAAAAATGAAGGTATATTATAATAAATAAAAAAAAGATAGAGAAAACTCTATCTTTTTTTATTAGGTTCCGTCACTAAAACTCAAATATTCTAACAAAACTCTCTCTACACTTATTTACCTATACCCATTGAAATGTAAAACCCCTAACAACATCTTAGTAAACGTTATCAACCTTGAATTTATTTTATCATGTTTTACTATTTATTACAACTGGTAATTCTAAACTTTTACATTTTTTTATGAATTATACTAAAAAGGCTAAAGGATAAACTATTCGTTATCCTTTAGCCATTAAATTATTTACAGCTTTCTCTCTTAACTAAATCATAGTTTAATACATATTCAGCTTGATCTAATTGCTTATTATTTAATATTTTAATCAGCATTCTCATTGCTACTGATCCCATATCATAGCTTGGTTGTCTTACTGTAGATAGTTTTGGATAGAAATAAGATGCAACCGCATTATCGTTAAATCCTATAACGCTTACATCACTTGGAGTATTAATTCCATTTTCTCTTAATCCATTAATAACACCCATTGCGATTTCATCAGATGCACAAATTATTCCATCTATCTTTGTATTAGCTTTGATAAATTGTTCAGCTGCTTTATATCCACTTTTTACTTTTAAGTTATTAAAGTAAACTAATTCCTCATTAATTGATAAGCCAGCTTCACTTAATGCTTTTTCATACCCGATAAATCTTTCTCCCCAGGCATTAGCTACATCCTTATTTACTCCAACAAAGGCTATATTTTTTAATCCTTTATCTAATAAATACTTTGTAGCTTCATAAGTTGCTGCAACGTTATCTATATATACACTTGGAAGTCTTCCTTCTTTGTCTTTAGTTTCAACTAGTACTGTTTTTAAATCTAATTCATTTATTATATCTAATGTTTCTTCTTCTAGTGATGAACTCATATAGATAACTCCATCAACCATTTTTTCTTTAAGTACTCTTAAGTAATCTTTTTCTTTATCTGAATCAAAGTCTGAGTTACAAAGAATAACGTTGTAATCATAAATATTAGCAACATCTTCTGCCCCTCTAACGATTTCAGGATAAAATCCACTTGATATATCAGGCACTAAAATTCCTATTGTCTTTGTCTTTTGGGTCTTTAAGCTTCTAGCTACTATATTAGGTCTATATCCCAACTTCTTAATTGCATCTAATACTTTTTTCTTTGTATCTTCATTTACAACATCTATATCATTAAGTACTCTAGATACCGTAGCTATTGAAACGCCTGCTTCTTTAGCAACATCTTTTATAGAAGTAGCCATAACAACATCACTCCATTTTCATTATTTTAATTAATTCATTATACCTTTAATTACCTATTTATACAAGGTTTGAAAACGTTTCACAAATAATTTATGTAAACTTTTCATAATGTATAGTTATATTATTTCAAAAAAAGGCGAGAATTATTATTCTCGCCTAAAATATATTATTTTATTACTTCAACAGTCATATTTAACTTTTCACCGTTTATAGTTACTTCAGTATAAGCAGCTTCTCCATTAAATACTACTTCTTGAGTTAAAGTTTCTCTCTTAATTACATCTTCAAACTTCTTGATAACAGCTAATAACATATCATTGTCTGCTACATAAAGCTTAATCTTATCTGCAACTTGGAATCCACTTTCTTTTCTCATATTTTGAATCTTAGAAACCATTTCTCTTACATGGCCTTCTTCTCTTAATTCATCTGAAATATGAGTATCAAGAACAACACCAATTGTTCCTTCACCAGCAAATGCATATCCTTCTAATCCTTGCATTGTTACAAGTAGGTTTTCCTTATTTAATTCAATTTCAGTTCCATCTACATTAATAGTAACAACTCCACCATTTTGGATAGTTTGAGCTAATTCCATTTGGTTTCTAGAACCAATTTCTTTTCTTATTTGAGGTATCATCTTACCATAAGCTCTACCTAATACAGGAAGGTTTGGCTTGATTTCAAAGTTAACGTGCTCAGATAAATCAGCTCCAAATTCTACTGCTTTGATATTTAACTCATCAGTTATGATATCTCCATAGTATTCTGGAAGTGAATCTGTAGAAATAAGCATCTTAGATAATGGCTGTCTATTCTTAATGTTAGCACCATTTCTTGCACTTCTTCCAAGCTTAACTATTGTGTAAGCTAAATCCATTTCCTTTTCTAAGTTTTTATCTATAGCAGCTTCGTCAGCTTCTGGCCATAAGCATAAGTGTACGCTTTCTGGAGCATTCGAGTCTAAGTTAACTACTAAGTTTTGGTATATTTCTTCAGTGATAAATGGTACGAATGGTGCAGCAACTTTTGATAATGTAACAAGTACTCTATATAAAGTTACGTATGCTCCAATCTTATCATCTGTTAATTCTTGAGACCAGTATCTAGCTCTGTTTCTTCTTACATACCAGTTAGATAATTCATCTGTAAAGTCTTCGATAGCAAGAGCAGCATTAGTTATGTCATAAGAATTTAACTTAGCATCTACATCTTTAACTAATGTGTTAAGCTTAGACATTATCCATTTATCCATAACATTTTCTGATTGGAAATCAGCATATTGTAATGGGTTGAAGTTATCTAATTCAGCATATAATACGTAGAATGAGTAAACATTCCATAATGTGCTTAAGAACTTTCTGCTAGCTTCTGCAACATCATCAGTTGAGAATCTAGTTGGAAGCCATGGAGCACTTGCAGTGTAGAAATGCCATCTTGTAGCATCTGCACCTTGAGCATCTAAAACTTCAAATGGATCTACAACGTTACCCTTAGATTTTGACATCTTTAAGCCCTTCTTATCAAGAACGTGACCTAAAACTATACAGTTTTCAAATGGATTTCTATCAAATACAGCAGTTGAAATTGCTAATAATGTATAGAACCATCCTCTTGTTTGGTCAACAGCTTCTGAAATGAATTGAGCTGGGTAATTTTGTTCAAATAATTCTTTATTTTCAAATGGATAATGTAATTGAGCAAATGGCATTGATCCTGAGTCGAACCAGCAGTCAATAACTTCTTTAACTCTTTCCATTTCTTTACCACATTCCGGACAATTTAAATGTACTTCATCGATATATGGTTTGTGTAATTCTATATCCTCTGGTACGTTAACACCTTTTTGTTTTAACTCTTCAATGCTGCCAATACATTCTTTATGTCCACATTCACATTCCCAGATTGGAAGTGGAGTTCCCCAGTATCTATCTCTTGAAATACCCCAGTCGATAACATTTTCTAAGAACTTACCAAATCTACCTGTTCTAATGTTATCAGGATACCAATTGATCTTATTATTATTTTCTAAAAGCTTATCTCTTAATGTTGTCATTGCAACAAACCAGCTTTCCTTTGGATAATAAAGAAGTGGTGTGTCACATCTCCAACAATGAGGATATGAGTGTAAATATCTTTCTGACTTAAATAATTTATTATTTTCTTCTAACCATTTACAAATGCTTTCATCACATTTTTTAACGAACTTTCCAGCCCATGGAGTGACTTCTTCTACGAATTTACCTTCTCTATCAACTAAGTTTATGAAAGTAATTCCATTAGCTTTAGCAACTAAGCTATCATCTTCACCATAAGCAGGTGCAATATGAACTACACCAGTACCATCTGATAATGTTACATAATCACCGTGGATTACTTCAAAAGCTTTTCCTTCAACTTTTCCAAATGGCATTAATTGTTCATACTTAGTTCCAAGTAATTCAGTTCCAGGGAATTCTCTAACTAATTCAAAGTCTTCTCCTAAAACCTTTGGAGCTAAATCTTTAGCTAATATTAATATCTCATCGTTAACTTTTGCTTCAATGTAAGTATAAGCTTTGTTAATACATAAAGCTAAGTTTGATGGTAATGTCCAAGGAGTTGTTGTCCATGCTAAGATATATTTATTATCTTCATCTGCAACTTTAAATTTAGCAACTGCAGTTAAGTCTTTAACATCTTTGTATCCTTGAGCAACTTCATGTGAAGACAATGCAGTTCCACATCTTGGGCAGTATGGCATTACTTTGTGTCCTTCATATAAAAGACCTTTATCCCACATTTGCTTTAATGCCCACCATACTGATTCAATGTATGGATTATGATAAGTTACATATGGATTTTCCATGTCAACCCAGTAACCTATTTGCTCAGTCATCTTTTCCCACATGCTAACATATGTGAAAACACTTTCTTTACATTCTTTAACGAATTTTTCTACTCCGTATTCCTCGATTTGTTCTTTTCCTGAAATACCAAGTTTCTTTTCTATTTCAAGCTCAACTGGAAGACCGTGAGTATCCCAACCTGCTTTTCTTATAACTTTATATCCCTTCATAACCTTATATCTTGGGATAATATCCTTCATAACTCTTGTTAAGATATGACCGATATGTGGCTTTCCATTTGCTGTTGGAGGTCCATCATAGAAAGTGAAATATTCACCATCTTGGTTCATATCGAAGTTTTTTTGTATTACATTTCTTGCAGTCCAAAGGTTTGCAATTTCTTTTTCCATGCCAACAAAACCGTTAGACAATTCAACTTTTTTGTACATACTGCTTCTCCTCTCTTACCTTGTATTATTAACCAATAAAATTGGTTTAATCACTTAATTTAGTATTAAACTAATAATGATGAATTATGAGTGATGAATTAAGGATAAAACTCAAGGAGTTTTTATTTTTATACATTTAGAAATTCCTTTAGGAATTTCAACCATAATTCATAATTCTTAATTCATAATTAAAATAAAAAAACTTCATCCTTATAAAAGGACGAAGTATATTCGCTGTACCACCTATTATTAATAAGCCCAATAAAAATATATATTAAGAATTTGAGCTTTTCCATTTCAGATACTAACATATCCTAACCTTTAACGCAGATATACGGGATCAACTTAATCACAAAAGCTTTCAGTCTCCAACTCCTAGGTGATTTTCCTTATGTTATTTTATGATTTTTCACCAACCAATCACTCTCTAAAAAAACAATCACAAGTACTTTTCCTATTCATAGTCATTATACTAATTATAGTATATTATTTTATTCATTGTCAATTAAGTATGTCCATCTCCCCCCCAAATATATCATAAATTATTATTTTCTTTGCTTATATTTGTTATGGTAAAATTAACCATAAGTTATAAAAATATCAAATTCTAAACTATTTAATCAAAAATAATAATAAATATATATATGGGCTCAGGCCCCTATAAATAACGATGCAAATATTATTTGCGCATAAAAAGGACTATGTAAAAGACGTCTTGCTAGGCATGTCTTTGATTTATCCCCATAATGGAATCATAGGAGGAAAAAAATGAAAATTGGTGCATCAATAAGTAAAATTAGAAAAGAAGAAAAAATGACCCAAGAGGAATTCGCTAAACTATTTCATGTAACAAGACAAACAGTTTCAAATTGGGAAAATGAAAAAAGCTATCCTGACTTAGAGACACTAGTTACCATTAGTGATAGCTTTAATATTTCTCTAGATCAATTAATTAAGGGGGATAAAGAAATGATTGAGGATTTAAACAAAAAAATTAAACACACTGAGTTACTAAAAAAAATAGTCAAGCCCTTATGTTTTATTATTGTAATAGCTTTAACAGCCTATATAATTATGTATATAAATTGGCGTAATACTGAAAAAGAATTAATCAGCTACTTTAATAAAGGTGTTCAAGAGCAAGGATTTACAAAACCTGCGAAAGTAAGTCCATATTATTTAAAAGAAAATGGAATTACCTATACCGTTCCAAATTTTACCAAATTAAATTTATTTGATTATACTATGGACGGCTCCATTGATGCTAAAATAAACGATACGCCTAACTATATAGATATATCAATAACAATGCTATCTAATGAGCTTATTCTTTTATCAATAGGTGATACAAAATCAGTTATGACCGATAAAAATGGCGAAATAATTGAAGGTAGTTTTCCAGATGAAACGCAAAAAATCTATGAAAAATATAAGGACCAAATAACACTTATGGTAAAAAAATCGGCTGATATATATGATAGAATATATAAAAATTGACAACTAGGTATTCTATTTTTATCAATAATAGTTATTAGTTAATATTGACTAGTATTTTGAAAAATGATTTAATCTTATATAAAGATATATAATTTTTATTTAGGAGAAAACATATGGAAAACGATGAATTAAGACAACAAGTTTTAGATAAAATGACAAAAACATGCCCTTGTAGAGTAGTTACTAGAGCAAGAATAAAAGAAGCAATTAAAGGCGGTGCTCATACTGTAGAAGCTGTTGCTAAAGAAACAGGAGCCACTACAGGAAGCTGCAAAGGATGCAGATGCAGATCTAAAATTCAAGATCTAATTAATGAACACTTAGATACTCTTTAATGATGAATTATGAGTGACGAATTATGAGTAATGAATGATTAATGCTAGATGAAATTCCTTTAAGAGATTTCTAAAAAATATTTTAAGAAACTCCCTTGGAGTTTCAACCACAATTCATCATTCACAATTCATCATTCATCATTAAAATAAAGGTGGTTATTATGAATAAAGATTTAATTTTAGAAAAAACATGCTCATTTGTTAAAGATAAATTATATGGTGAAGGCAGTGGCCATGACTGGTATCATATTGAAAGAGTAGTTAATCTGGCTAATTATATTGGCAGGAAGGAAAATGGAGATTTATTTATTATAGAAATGACCGCATTATTACATGATATAGATGACTGGAAATTTTCAAAAGGTACAGAAACTAACACAACAGTAACAGAAACCTTCTTAAAATCTCAAAATATTTCTCAGGAAATAATAGACAAAATTATCACTATCATTAGAACTATGTCATTTAAAGGCGGTGTTGTTGATTCTACTCAAAATACCTTAGAAGGTATGATAGTCCAAGATGCTGATAGATTAGATGCCATTGGTGCCATTGGTATTGCCAGGACCTTTGCTTACGGCGGCAGTAAACATAGGCCAATTTATGACCCTACAATAAAACCAATAGATTTTACTTCCTTAGAAGAAGTTAAAAATGCAGAAAACCATACAATTAATCATTTTTATGAAAAACTATTAAAACTTAAAGACTTAATGAATACAAAAACAGCAAAAGAAATTGCCCAAGAACGCCATGACTTTATGGAAAACTTCCTTAAAGAATTCTATAAAGAATGGAACTTTAAATAAAAACAAAAGGATATCTACCTATGTATTTGCCAGAAAGCACCAACGATTTTGCATTTTCAATAATCTACAATACTTCAGATATAATAATACTAATACTTGCTATAATAATTATTATAGGATTAATAATCTATACAAAGAAACAATGTTGAAACTCCCTAAGGAGTTTCCTCCTTATCTAATTAAAATAAGCATGTGATAGCGGAAAAAACATTGAATTGCATTTTAGAATCTTATCGTTTAAATAAATAATATAGCGTTAAGAAAGTACAATGTTTGAGCGTAGCGAGTTTTGTACTTTTAGCTATATTGTTTATTTAGGCGATTTAGATTCTTAATGCAATTCACGGTTTTTGTAGCTATCTATGCTTATTTCCTTCTACGCATATAAGATTTCATTTTAGCAATGAAGATTTTTTCTTCAATTGGTTTATTAATAATATCATTAGCTCCACTGTCTATTACATCAGCTAAAAGCTTAGGGTTATTTAATGAAGTAACTGCAAATACTAATGCATCTTCATTATCTTCTCTTAAATCACTAATTATATTTTTACCAAACTCATCTTGAAGTACTAAATCCACTAAATAAATATCGAACTTCTTCTTACTTTCTAACAACTCATTTCCTGATTCAAAATATCTAACATTTTTTATCTCATAATTATTGAAAATCTCTTTTAAATGTAATCTTGAAAAATGACTATCTTCAATAACTGCTATTGAACATTCTCTTAAGGCATCTAAGTACTCATCTTTTTTAAATATATTAGCAATATATTTTTCTAATTCATCTTCAATAGCTTCCTTATCTATATATTGTATTATTCCTAAATTCATAAACTGCTGCATATTGGCATTAAGCTTATTACCTGAAACTATACAGATAGGAAGATCTTCAAATCTATATGTAACGCTCTTAATGAACTCTTCACTCTTCATTCCATTTCCTTCTAATGAAACTAACACTAAATCAACCTTTATTTCTTCTAATAATATTAGTGCCTCATTATAGCTATCAGTTGAAATATATTCATAATCTTTATCTTTTAACATTCCTTTAATTACTTGTGTAAAAAACTCACTAGGTTCAATATGTAAAATCGTATGCATTATCCTTAAGCTAGATATCTACAAAATTTATATCTAGCAGCCTCCTTCCAAGTTCTAATTCTCTCTATACCTTTTTTTCGTATTAATAATTCCATTTCTTGAATTATTTTAAGATAAAAATAAAAAACTACAAAATGGCTTATCCATCTTGTAGCTTTTTTGTTTCAATAAGCTTTAATTTATCTTGTCTTGATAATTGCTTAATAAAATATTCTCTTTTCATAGCCGCTATCTTATCTGCAAATTCTTCATGATAAACAAGTTTTACAGGCAATCTTGCTCTTGTATATTTAGCACCTTTTCCTTCTGAATGTACCTTTATCCTTCTTTCTAAGTTATTAGTCCATCCCGTATATAAGGTTCCATCATTGCAGCATAATATGTATACATAATTCATATTTAATAAATCTCCATTATTTTATACATACATTATAGCTTATAAAATAAAATCCAATCAAGAAATCCTCCACAAAGTAATATAGTTAAACTTACAAAAGCTAATACTAATTTATATGATAGAATTCCAAATTTCTTCTTCCATTCTTCAATATATTTAAGTGGTTCTTCTGATTTCTTTTTTAAAATTAAAATAGCACATAATAACAATCCTAAAGAACCAACTATTAATAAAATTGATTTAACAACTTCTAAACTTACTGATATTGAACCTTTATTTGCTAATAAAGCTATTCCTCCTACAATAAGGAAGATAGCAGCTGTAATTATTAGTCCAATAGTAATACATTTTATAACATCTCTTAGTAAATTAACTAATCTTTTCATTTGTCTCACCTATTTCATTATTAATCATATAAATGACAAGCTACGAAATGATCTTTTTCTACTTCCTTAAATAATGGAGCTTCTTTTTTACATATATCCATACACTTGCTACATCTTCCTTGGAATTTACATCCTGGAGGTGTATTAATTGGACTTGGAACATCTCCTTCAAGCATTATTCTTTGTCTGCTTGATTCAACATCTGGATCCGCTATTGGAATTGCTGACATTAACGCCTCTGTATATGGATGTTTTGGATGTGCATATAATGTTTCTGAAGCTGCAAGTTCAACCATGCTTCCTAAATACATAACTGCAACTCTATCTGAAATATGCTTAACCATTGATAAATCATGGGCAATAAACAGATAAGTTAATCCTAATTCCTTTTGTAATTTAATTAAAAGATTAGCAACCTGTGCTTGAATAGATACATCTAGTGCTGAAATAGGTTCATCACAAAGAATGAATTTAGGCTCAACTGCTAATGCTCTTGCTATACCTATTCTTTGTCTTTGTCCACCTGAAAACTCATGCACAAATCTATTAGCATGTTCTCTATTTAAACCAACTTGATCTAATAATTCATAAACTCTCCTATCTCTATCAGCTTTATCCTTAGCTAAACCATGGATATCAATTCCTTCTGCTATAATATCAGCAACAGTCATTCTTGGATTTAATGATGCATATGGATCTTGGAATATAATTTGAACATCTTTAGTAAATTTCTTTCTATCTTTTCCCTTTAAACCATGAACTGGCTTACCTTTATATAAAACTTCTCCATCAGTCTTATCATACATTCCAATTACAGTTCTACCACAAGTAGTTTTACCACATCCTGATTCTCCAACAAGTCCTAAAGTTTCCCCTTCTCTAATGGCAAATGAAACATTATCAACTGCTTTTAAAATATCTTTGTGTCCAACTTTAAAATATTTTTTTAAATTCTTAACTTCTAAAATTACATTATTTTCATTAGCCATTTCTTCTTTCCTCCATAATTTTATCTAATATTTCAGTAGGAAGTTCATCATCATATAACCAGCATTTAGCGCTATGTCCATTATCAAATGAATATGATTTTGGTTCTTCTTCTAAACAAATATTCATACAGTGTTTACAACGTGCAGCAAAAGCACAGCCTTTAGGTGGCGCAATTAAATCTGGCGGTGTTCCTTTAATTGTATCTAACAATTGTTTACCCTTCCATTCTAATTTAGGAACAGAATTTAATAGGGCCCATGTATATGGATGCTTTGGATTATAGAATATCTCTCTCTTATCACCTTTTTCTATAATTTGTCCAGCATACATTACAGCTATTTTATCTGCCATACCAGCAACTACACCAAAGTCATGTGTAATTAATATTACAGCTGTATTTAATCTTTCTTTTAATTCATTAATAAGTTCTAATATTTGAGCTTGAATAGTAACATCAAGAGCTGTTGTAGGTTCATCAGCAATTAATATCTTAGGTTCACAAGCTACAGCAATAGCAATCATTGCTCTTTGTCTCATACCACCTGAAAATTCATGTGGATATTGATCTATTCTTGTTTCAGCATTTGGAATACCTACTGCTTCTAATATCTTGATAGCTTCAGCTCTTGCAGTCTTTTTATCCATATTTCTATGAATAATTAAGTTTTCCATGATTTGCTTACCAACTTTCATTGTTGGGTTTAAAGAGGTAAGTGCATCTTGGAATATCATTGCACAATCTCCACCTCTAAAGTCTCTTATTTTCTTTTTATCATAATCTAATATATTTTCCCCGTTAAAAAGTATTTGGCTTCCTTTTTTTATTTCACCTTGTGGTGCTTGAATTAATGACATTACCGCTCTTGAAGTAACACTTTTTCCGCAGCCTGATTCTCCAACAATAGCTAGTACTTCACCTCTATCTACATCAAAAGAAACTCCTCTTACTGATTGTACTTCTCCTGCATAAGTATGATATGAAACTCTTAAATCTTTTACGTCAAGAATTGGTCCTTTTTCTTTCACTACATTTTCCATAGTACTTGTCCCTCCTATTGTCTTAGCTTTGGATCTAAAGCATCTCTTAACCCATCACCAAAAATGTTAAATGATAATATTATTAAACATAAAACTATTGTAGGGAATAGTAATTGATATGGATAAAATGCCATAGCTTGTTGTCCTGCTGATAAAAGCGAACCTAAACTAAATGCTGGTATACTCAATCCTAATCCTAAGAATGAAAGTGTTGTTTCATATACTATAACTGATGGTATAGTTGACGCAACTTCTAATATTATTAGACCAATAGTATTTGGTAATAAGTGCTTTGTAATTATTCTTATTGGAGATGCACCTAATGCCTCAGCTGCTAATACATATTCACTTTCTCTTAACTGAAGTATTTGCCCTCTTATCATTCTGGCACATCCAGTCCAGGCTGTTATACATAATGCAAGCATTAATTGATAATATCCATTTCCTAAAACAACAAGAATTAATAAAGTTAAGATTAATGATGGAATACTATTTAATACTTCTACAATTCTCATCATTATTTCATCAACAATACCTCCACAATAAGCTGCTATTCCGCCATAAAGACAACCAACAACTACATCTATAAGAGTTG
Organism: uncultured Clostridium sp.; assembly: GCA_934777095.1. Classification (GTDB taxonomy): domain Bacteria; phylum Bacillota; class Clostridia; order Clostridiales; family Clostridiaceae; genus Clostridium. The sequence continues at coordinate 72,310 of CAKVNP010000001.1, forward strand.
CAACTATTGCAATACTTATTGAAACTCTTGCGCCAATCCATACTCTTGTAAATAAATCTCTTCCCATTCCATCTGAACCAAACCAAAATTCTGAATTAGGAGGAAGATTCTTTTTAGCTGTTACTACTGTTTCATAGTCCATATTTCTTAAAATAGGTGCAAAAACAGACATTAAAATTATAGCTACTAATACAAATAAAGCTGTCATTGCTACAGGATTCTTCCTAAGTCTTCTCCAAGCATCCTTCCAATAACTTATATTAGGTCTTACAACCACTTCACTATTTAATTTAGCTTGATCCACTAATTCAAATCTGCTATCCTTTATCTTTTCCATTAAGTATCTCTCCTCTTCCTACTTAACTAACCTTATACGTGGGTCTACAATTGTATATAGTATATCTGATATGAATATAGATATAATATATATCGCAGCATATAAAAGTGTTAATCCCATTAATATAGGTACATCTCTATCTGTTGTTGCTTGAATAAAGTATTGCCCTGCACCTGGAATAGCAAATACCCTTTCAATAAAGAATGATCCTGAAATAACACCTGAAATAGCTACTGGTAATACTGTAACTATTGGGATAAATGAATTTCTAAGTACATGTCTTTTTACAATTGCAACTTCACTTAATCCTTTTGATCTTGCTGTTAACGTATATTCTTGATTTATTGAATCTAGCATACTTGTTTTCATTAATCTTGTGTAATATGCTAGATATCCTCCAGCTCCTGCTAATGTTGGTAAGATAGTATATTCCCATCCACCAAACCATATTTCACTTCCTTTTGGCCAACCTATTATAGGCAAATTAAATATCGGACCTTTTGCCAAATATTTTTGTAGCAATAATGATAATACTAGTGAAGGCACTGATGCAAATATCATTGCTCCTACAAGAATTATGTAATCTAAGGTTTTTCCCCTATTCATAGCTGCAATAATACCTAAAACAAGTCCTAAAGTAACTCCAACTAATATTTGTTGAATTCCTAATCTTGCTGATATTGGCATTTTGTTTGCAACTATACTTGAAACAGTATCACCAGCACGTACTATTGATTCACCAAATTCACCTTTAACTATATAGTTTTTTAATGTAATAACATATCTTTCTACAGCAGGCTTGTCATATCCATATTTCGCTATAACCATTTGTTTAGTAGCTTCTGGTAACTTTTGTATCTTTTTATCTATAGCATTCCCCGGAACTGCTGCTAATAAAAAGAAAGTTGCTGTTCCAATTAAAAAAAGCGTGATTAACATTTCACAAAATCTTCTTACTATATATCTTCCCATATGTGTCTCCCCTTTTTTAGTTTTAAGTAATGCACATCAACAATAGATGATGTGCATTACTACTTTTATAATAAATTATTTACCTTGAATATAAGCCCATTTAAATTCATATTTTGATCCAAATGAAGGGAATTGCATTCCTTTAACATAGTTTTGTAAGAATGAATATTTATCAGTATAGTATACTGGTGAAAGAACTGCATCTTCTTTAATTAATTTATTTTCTAATTTTTCATACACTTCTTTTCTTTCAGCTTCATCTGTTATACCTGCTAAAGAATTTAATAATTCATCATATTCTGCATTAGCATATCCAGTGTGGTTATTTCCACCATTTGATTCCCAAATATCTAAGAATGTCATTGGATCATCATAGTCAGCAGACCAACCAGTCATAGTAAAGTCATATTCTAATTTGTCCATTGTATCTAAGTAAATTCCCCAATCACCTTGAGTTTCTACTGCAATGTTAATACCTAAATTTTGCTTAATTTGTTGTGCTAACCATTCAGCTCTTTGTTTTTGTAATTCTGAATCACCTTGGCAAAGGTAAGTTAATGAATATTTACTTAAATCATCAGTTTGAAGTCCTAATTCTGTTAAACCTTCTTTGAATAATTCTTTTAATTTTTCTGGTTTATTTACATAAGTTTTAGCATCTTCAGCTATAGGTTCTTCTACTTGGTCTCTATATTTTTCATCTCCAAGATTAATAGCAGTAGGAACTATTCCGTAAGCAGATTGATATCTACCAACTAATTCATTAGTATATACATCTCTATCTATTGATAATCCGATTGCTTTTCTTATTTTAGCATTGCTTAAGATTCCATCAGCAGTTTTGCTAGTTTGGTTGAAGTAAAGATAGAATGATCCTGGATCTTCCCCAGTAAACATTTGGAATTCTCCTGCTTCTGCTTGTTGAGTCCATTTTTCAAGATAGTCAGTTTGAGCACCACTTATATCTAATTCTTGTCCTTCAAATAATTGAGCTTGAGTAGCAAACTCTTTAACGTTAGTCATATTAACTTTTTCAAGTTTTACTGTATCAGCATCCCAGTAAGTATCATTTTTAACTAATACCATTGAGTTTCCATTATCCCAGCTTTCTATTTTGAATGGTCCGTTATATACAGTGTCTTTTATTTCACTAGCAAACTTGTCCCCTAATTTCTCAACTACATCTAATCTAATTGGATTAAATGAAGCATATGAAATCTTTGATAAGATATATGGAACTACTGTCTTTAATTTAATTTCTAAAGTATAGTCATCAACTGCTTTAATAGCTACATCATCAGCTGATCCTGATCCTGTATTATATTCTTCTGCTCCTACTATATCGTAAGCTAAGAATCCATAAGCAAAACCGTTATCTGGGTTTAAGATTCTCATAAATGAATCAACATAGTTTTGAGCTACTACTGGTTCCCCATCTGACCATTTTGCATCTTTTCTTAAATGGAATGTCCAAGTTAATTGGTCATCTGAAGTTTCCCAACTTTCAGCACCTGCTGGCTGTAATTCGCTAGTTCCATCTTCGTTAGTATATACTCTTACTAACCCTTCTTGTACAGCATTTAAGATTGTTGAACTTTCAGAATCAGTACAATCATTTTGATCTAATGTTGCAACATTAAAATAAATTGTATTTAATACTTGTTCTTTATCTATTTCTGCTGAACTGCTTGCCCCTCCATCGTTATTGCTTCCTGATTTCTTATCATCACTACCACAACCTACAAAAGCAGTTGCTGCTAAAGATGTTGCTAATACTAATGATAAAAGTCTTCTCTTTTTCATAAATATACCCCCTAATTCTTAAATATATAGTAATAAAGGCCTTTCATATCTTTTTTATGAAATTAATTACCTTTTTTCTATCACTTGTATGTTTTTCCTTTATTTTCTTATTGGTAATATTTTATAGCTGTTTTGATAACTTGTCAATATTTTTCTTTAAATGTTATTAATTTGCTATCAAGTTAACGAATTTACACCTATTTTAGTAACATTTAAATTTTTATGAGAATATTTCTATGATAAAAATTATTAAATTAATAATAACTTTTCATAATCTTTAACCTTTTTATTAAGAATTGCACACTTTATTTTCCTTTATGCTATAATCATAAAATAAGTATCTAAATTATTAATTTAGCACCTTATTTACTAAGAAAATACATAAAATGTGAAGGGAGCTATTATATAATGGCAAGTAAATTCTATTTACATAAAGGAAAAAATAAAAAGGCAGAAAATGGCCGTCCTTGGATTTATATCGATGAAATAAACGAATATGATGGTGATTATGAAAATGGAGATATAGTTGAAGTATATAACCATAAAAATTACTTTATCGGTAAGGGATATATTAATGACCAAAGTAAAATAACTATTAGAATTATGACTAGAGATAAAGATGAAGAAATTGATGAATCTTTCTTTAAAAGAAGATTTGCAGCAGCTTGGGAATATAGAAAAACTGTAATTGATACTTCTTCTTGTAGATTTATATTTGGGGAAGCTGATTTCCTTCCTGGATTAACAATTGATAAATTTGAAGATTACTATGTAATTCAAATATCTACTTTAGGGATGGATCAATATAGAGATTTAATCGTAAAAATTCTAGTTGAAGACTATCATGCTAAAGGCGTTTATGAAAGAAGTGATATAAAGACTAGGGAAATTGAAGGATTAGAACAAAGAAAAGGATTCTTAACTGAACCATTTGATACAGATATTCAAATAGTAGAAAACGGAGTTAAGTATATTGTTGATTTAGAAAACGGTCAAAAAACTGGTTTCTTCCTAGACCAAAAAGAAAATAGAGCAGCAATACATAGAATCTGCAAAGGTAAAGACGTATTAGACTGCTTTACACATACTGGTTCATTTGCTTTAAATGCTGGTATAGCTGGCGCTAAATCAGTATTAGGTATAGATGTATCTCAGCATGCTGTTGATTGTGCTACTAGAAATTCAGAACTTAATGGACTACAAGATGTAGTAAAGTTTGAGTGCCACAATGCCTTTAATGTTTTAGGAGAATGGTCAAGAGAAGGAAGACAATATGATGTTGTTATTTTAGATCCTCCAGCCTTCACAAAATCTAGAGGGACTGTAAATGCTGCTATAAGAGGTTATAAAGAAATAAACCTTAGAGGTCTAAAAATGGTTAAACCAGGCGGGTATTTTGCAACTTGTTCATGCTCACATTATATGAATGAAGATCAATTAAAGAAAACTGTTCTTGAAGCTGCCCATGATGCTAGAAGAACATTAAGACAAATCGAAGTAAGAACTCAAAGCTGTGACCATCCAATACTTTGGAATTCAGATGAATCTTACTACTTAAAATTTTTCATCTTCCAAGTAGTTTAATAATTTATATAAATAAAGACGCTATTATATTAATAGCGCCTTTATTTTTGCAAGAAAAATGTCAAATGAATGTATTCCTTCATTATTTATCCTTCTATAATATTAGTAAGTTCTTTAATTTCGGACTCATTACATCTATAAAATTCATTGTTAATGCTTATATATTCATCTGTAATCTTCACCACATAATGGTTATTTCCAATAACCTCCATTGAAATTGCCCAATTTGATATCTCCTGTTTACCACACTTTTCTAGATTCATTGAATTAATGTATGCTACAATTTCATTCACTTTATTTTCATCGCTTATTTCTTCATTATTATAAATGATGTATTCTACATTATCATTTATAACAGTCTCTATGCTGTTTTCCATGGCCTTGTCTGCCATATCCGATTCTTCTACATAACCGTCATAAGAGCTCTCCATCCTAGGTGATGATTTAGAATTGTCTGTGCTTCCAGAATAATCTATTGATTTTGCTATATCAAATGCAGTATTTTCATTCAAAACTTTATTATTCATATCCATAACTACTTTACCTGCAACAAGAATAAATGCTAAACTTGCTGCTGCAATTATAAATCTCTTTTTTTCTTTTGTCTTATCTTTCTTTATTTCTTTATTATCTAAATTCTTTAATACATCTTCTACTCTTTTATTAAAGGATTCTGGCAATTTAAACTCTTCATCTTCTTTTCTAGCTTGCTTCTTTAAAAACTCATCAAAATTATCCATTTATATCCTCCTTTAATATATTATATAATTTCTGTTTTGCTCTAGATAACCTAGACTTTACAGTTCCCTCTTTAACATTTAACAACTTTGCTATATCCTTATACTTCATATCCTCAAAATAAAATAGAATTGTTGTAGTTCTTAATTCATTTTCCAAGGAATTAATTGCATCATATAATGATATATCCTTATATCTATCTTCAACTTTTATAGTTTTAAATTCACTATGATCAACAGTGACTTCCCTATTTCGCTTTTTATACAAGGTATTGCTTTCATTTATTACAATTCTAATAAGCCAGGTCTTAAAAAACTTTTCCTCTTTTAATGAACCTATATTTTTATATGCTTTTAATATTGCCTCACTTATAGCATCCTCTACATCTTCTTCCTTCTGCAAAATAGCTTTTGAGACTCTATACATAGATGCTTTATTTTCCATAATCAGCTTATAAAAAGCATCTTTATCCCCTTTTACTGCCCTTTTTACATTTATATCTACAACCTTTTCCTCATCCCTGTTTAATAAAGGCACCAACTCTTCACTCCCTCCCTGATTATTAGATTAATTACCTACGTCTTTTGTTCTACTAGTATTGTAAAATAAAAAAGGCCGTAAAACGACCCATTTTTTTAATGATGAATGATGAGTGATGAATGATGAATTCCGGTTGAAACTCCTTAGGGAGTTTCCAAAAATTGATTTACCTAAACTCCAGAGGAGTTTTTCCTTAATTCGTCATTCATAATTCGTAATTCATCATTTCACTAAGTTCATCACTATTTATAATCTTTTCCTTGCCAGATGTTTCGATCAACTAATTCTTTATCTATTGCGTTTAGGACTTCCCATTTCTTAAGGCTCCACATTGGCCCAATAAGCGTTGCTCTTGGCGCATCTCCTGTTAGTCTGTGGACTACCATATCTTCTGGAATCATTGATATGCCTTTACAAATTAAGTCTATATAATCTTCTTCTGATAGTAATTCAAATTCTCCTCTTTCATACTGTTCAGCCATTTTAGTATTACTCATTAAATGCAGTAGATGGAACTTGATTCCTTGAGCACCTGAATGAGCAATATAATCAATCGTCTTCAGCATATCTTCCTTTGTTTCTCCAGGAAGACCAAAGATAGAATGAACTACTACTTCAATTCCTCTATCCTGAAGTTTTTTTATGCCTTCTTTAAATACTGAAAAATCATATCCTCTATTGAAGTTTCTTGCTGTTTCATCATTAATTGTTTGTAAACCAAGCTCAACCCACAGATAAGTTTCCTTATTTATTTCTTCTAACAAATCTAAAACATCATCACCAAGACAATCTGGTCTAGTAGCTATAGATAAGCCCACTACATTATCTTCCTGTAAAGCTTGTTTATATTTTTCTCTTAACTCATCAACTGGTGCATATGTATTTGTATAAGCCTGAAAATAAGCTATATACTTTCCTTTGCTCCATTTCTTTTCCATAATCTTTTTTCTATCTTCAAATTGCTCAGTTATGGTAAGAACTCTGCTTCCTGCAAAATCTCCTGAACCTTGAGAACTACAGAATGTACATCCACCTCTAGCTACCTTTCCATCTCTATTAGGACATGTAAATCCACCATCTAATGCTATTTTATATATTTTTTCATTAAATTTATTTCTTAGGAAATAATTTAAACTATGATATCTCTTTCCATTCCACTCTTTCATCTTTTCACCTTCCATATGAAATGCAACTTTTCCTGCATACGCAGTAAATCTTTCATTTGATAAATTAATGGAAAATTGAAAATCAATTTTCCATTAAACATTTCTTTATATTTAATCTAAACCTATTATAAATTACTTAACTTGTTATTACAATTTTTTAATTTCCTGTGTTTCTATATTAAAGCTATATTCTCCTGATTCAGCTTTTTGATCTTCACCGTATGCTGTAGCTTTAAATTTTATTTCATCACCTTCAAAACTTACTGCTTCTAATTCATATTTACTATTATCAAACATTTCTTTTATATTATCGCCTATCATTTCTCCTTCTTCTGCATTATAAAGATTAAACTGCTTTTTCTCATTTTGAGAATAATTTACGGCTAAAGTATTTTCCTTAGATGAAAATATATAGTTATTAATAGTAATATCCTTTAATAAATCTATACTTACCACCTTAGTTGCAATAGGTTTTTCTAAAAGTTCCTCTAAATCTTCAATATTATTGCTGCCTGAAACATTTGATGATGAAGCATCATTTTCAGCCATTGCCTGCGCACTATCCTCAATATCTACAACACAGATATAATTACTGCTGCCATCTGTAGTTGAAATAGCTACCTTTTTGCCACTAAAACTTAAAGCTACTTTGCCAAATTTATCAGTAGGAACTTTCTGCTTGTAAAGCATAATCTTATTATTAGACAAATATGTATCCTTTGGTAGGCTATCTAGATTTACCACAAGGCTGCTGTTTCCTTTTTCCTCTTCTACTATTCTTAATGATTTATTTTTAACGTACAATTCTTTTTTTGATTGTGCTTTTACACTGGTAATCAAATATTGATCATTAATCTTTTCGACTTTTATTGTATATGTTTCTAAATCACTTTTAGGTTCAACTGATGATGTCCTAATAACATTAAATAAATAATATGTATGATCTTTTCCATCTACCCAATAATCCTTATTATAGGAAGAAATCTCTGAAACTCCCTCACTTATATTTTCACTCCCATCAATAAGCTCTTGAGAACATAGTTTATTTGCCGAAGAGATGTCTCCCTGCTTAATATTAGCTAAATACTCTTTACTTATATCAAATCCAGCCTGTGTATCAAACAAATCTATATTTGATGATTGCTGGCTGCTTTCACATCCTACAAAAGAAATTGTCATGGCAAACAATAAAAATACTGCTTTAATTCTTTTATTCATAATATTCCCTCCCTTAACATACTTCTCTCTATATTTTCCCTTATAAAAATCAGGCTTATACATAAATAAAAGAATAATTCTAATGTAAACTCTATATATTTAATTGAGATGGTAATTTTTATAGGGGGGGAAATAGTCTTGAAGAAAGATATACATAAAATTCTTCAAATTGCATTTGTGTTTATCGGAACTATTGTAGGTGCCGGACTGGCATCTGGTAAAGAAATAACTCAATTTTTTACGTCCTATGGATTAGTAAGTTTTTTAGGAATATTCTTCTGTGGCCTATTTTATATCATAATGGGTTCCATAATTTCAAAGATAAGTATTAAATATGAACTTAATTCCTATAGCGATGTTATTAAAATCATCAGCCCTAACATCCTTGGAAAATTTACTGGAGTAATTACAACATTTTATCTTATTTCTAGCGCCTCAATAATTTTAGCTGGCTGTGGAGCATTGATAAATCAATTTTTTGGTATTCCAAAGATAGTAGGTAGCTTAATAATGTTATGTTTAGCCTGCTTCTTTTTACTAAGAGGTACAAACGGACTCATAGAAGTAAATTCATTTATTGTTCCAGCCCTGCTTTCTACTATAACTCTTATGTTTATTTTATATATTGTATTTTGCAGGGATATGCTCAGTATTAAATATATCAGTGAATTTACACCACCTAAAAGTGGCATAGTAATTTCTACTATATTATACTGTGGCTACAATATCCTCTGCTGCTCTGGAGTACTAGTTCCCTTAAGCAATGAAACAAAAAGTACAAAGAATATGGTATATGGAATTGCCGTAGGTGCTTTAGGCCTAACTTTTCTTTCTTCAATCATCAATATTTTATTATTAGTTAATCAGCCTTATATATATAAATATGAAATTCCATTGCTTTTATCTGCCCAAAGATTTGGCAATATAATTCAAGCACTTCTTTTAGTCATAATATGGCTTGAAATGTTTTCTACAGAAGTTTCTGATGTGTATTCAATCAGCAAGACACTTGAACAGACTTTTAAAGTTCCTTTCAAAAAAGGTATATTTATAGTTTTAGCAGTTGCCCTGCCAATATCACAAATTGGCTTCAGCAATTTAATTTCAACTCTTTATCCTATGTTTGGCGTACTTAGTTTAATTTTTATCTCACAATGCGTATACTTCTATTATAAACACAAAGAAGAATTTAAAATAAAAAATTAAGCAGTTAATTATGAATGATGAATTAAGAATGACGAATGCATGTTGAAACTCCTTCGGGAGTTTCTTTATTTTAAATTATTAAAACTCCGTAGGGGTTTTTTCCCTAATTCATCATTCATCATTCATCATTCATCACTACTGTTAGTAGTAGTATTTAAATTTTGGTACGTTGATTTCTTTTGCTAGATCAAAAGAAACTGGCGGAATAAAAAATTTTTCTCTTGCATTTCTCGTATCGTCACCTTTTAGCTCTGCTATTTTTGATACACCTACATATACATCAGAAATTTTATACCATGTTGCATAATCAACTACACCTGTCTGTGGTAAATTAAAGATACCTTGAAATACTTTTACAGCCTGCTCAGTAGTATCACTAAATATACCATCTACTGCTGATTTTGGAATTAACGGATAATTCCTAGCAATTCTATTTAACTGCTCCTGAATAGTTCTTACTTCATCACCCGCAGATCCTTTAACTAAATCATAGCCTGGATATGATGAAGGCGATCCTATAACCTGCTCAGCAGTTGTAAGCTCTATATCTGTCCCATAAAAATGAGTCAATATATCATATGGCCCCTTTCCTTGATCTCCAAGATATTTACTCCCCCATTGAGTCATCCATTCTGGACATTGAACATTTTTACCATCACAATATTGAGTTAATAAAGGTTGTTTACGCCCAATACGTCTTATATAAGTAGCAAAAATATCATCTACTACAGCACTGATATTATCATAGATATTTCGTCCATAATTAAATGCATGGTCATATGCTGTTGAATTAGTAATATCATAATTCTTTCCTTTTCCTCTATACCACTCTGTGTAAATACGATTCAAGGTAAATGAAATTATTGCATATACGTTAGCCCTAATAGTTGCATCCGGCCATGTTGAATATATTTCACAGGAAGCCACATTCTTAATATAGTCTTTGTATAAAACTGTAACATTTGAAGCTGTTGTATTATTAGGTCCGCCTTGATGTACGGTAATAAATTCAGGAACAACTGGTTTTGGCAGTACTACTCCACTTGTTGGTAATGGTAATGGTTTATCTACTTCCTCTGGAATTTTTGCTGGATAATTTCCATTCAATGTATTAGGCTGAATATTAATTACATCTGCTCTAAATTTGCTCCTTCTATTTTCTTCTACCAAATTACATTGCTGTATTGCAATTTGAGTTGGGAATATTTGAATTCCGTTAACTACTAATGACTGAAATCCCTGCCTTTCTATCTTTAAATCATACAAACTATAGGGAACCTTATCACTAGGCTGTTGTGAATATTCAAACGGTGGAGCATCTAATGTTATTACTCTAGACTCCCCTGATGAATTTGTGGTAAGTGTAATTTCTTTACCTTCTCCATTCTCTCCATGAGCAGGAGTTAATGTTGCTTTAATCCCATCAATAGGTAGATAACTATCTCCTACAAAGCATTGGACCTTAAGTCCACCTGTATCAGCCATAATTTACTCCTTAATATATTAATCCACTATATTAATATGCTTTTCTTCAATTAATAGTTCTATTATGTCTGTATTTTGGCATCCTAATAAACAAGTTATTAACTCTATATTCTTCATAATCT
>CAKVNP010000002.1 GCA_934777095.1 uncultured Clostridium sp.
TCATACCTTTACAATCCAATGCACCCAGCTGTATTAAGATTAATAAAGATGACTATCGATGGAGCTCATAAGCACGGTAAATGGGTAGGAATGTGTGGAGAAATGGCAGGAGATGAAGCTGCTATCCCAACACTTGTTGAATACGGACTAGATGAATTCTCAATGAGTGCTACTTCAATATTATCAGCTAAGAAAATAATATTAGAACAAGAATAAAATAGCATTAAGGAAAGAACTTCCCAAATTGGGGAGTTCTTTTTTATAAATTTAAAGAAACTACTTTGGAGTTTTAACCGAAATTTAAAGTGATATTTGTTGATTATATTGAAATAATATAAGTGTGTGCTTTTATTTTCAGAATCAATATAGGAGGGTTTTGTAGTGGGTAAAGTATTAAGTTTATTTGTTTCGATATTTAAAATTGGAGCTTTTACCTTTGGGGGTGGATATGCAATGATACCGCTGATAGAAGAAGAGGTAGTGCATAAGAAAGAATGGCTTAGTAAGGAAGAGTTTGTGGATGTGCTGGTAGTATCACAAAGCCTGCCAGGAGCTTTAGCTGTTAATACATCAATATTTTTAGGATATAAGATATCTGGAATAATTGGTGCTATAGCATCACTTATTGCAGTAATCCTGCCATCATTTTTAATAATTTTAGTTATTGCTGCATTTTTTATGCAGTTTAGAAATAATTATTATGTAAATGCAGCATTTATGGGGATTACAGCAGCAGTTCCAATGCTTGTTTTAGTAGGAGCAATAAGCCTTTCAAAGGGAGTGCCTAAAAATATCAGAAGTCTTATTACTATTATTATAGCTTTAGCTGCTTTGATTTTCTTTGATGTTCATCCAGTTTTAGTTATTGTAGTTTCAGGGGTCTATGGAGCATTATTTTTAAGGAAGAAGGTATAGCTTATGAAGATATTATTGATGCTTTACTTAGCGTTTCTAAAAATAGGTACATTTAGTTTTGGCGGGGGTTATGCCATGCTTCCATTTATCCAAAAAGAAATAGTAGAAAAAAATAAGTGGATTGATAGTACTGAATTTACTGATATAATAGGGATATCACAGATGACACCAGGGCCGGTTGCAATAAATTCAGCAACATTTGTTGGCTATAAGGTAAGTGGGGTATTAGGAAGTGTATTTGCTACTTTAGGAGTAATAACAACTTCTTTTATATTAGTACTTATAATTAATAAGGTACTGGATAAGTTTAAAGAATCAAAAACAGTTAAAGCTGCTTTGCTTGGGATGAGGCCAGTTTTAATTGCATTAATAATTTATGCTTTCTTAGATTTAGCAAAGGATGCATATATTGATTTGAAGAGTATAATAATTACTTTGCTTATAGGGGCAGCATTATTGTCCAAAAAGGTGCATCCAATATTAGTTATCGTGATAGCGGCATTATTAGGTTTAGTATTTTATAAATAATGCGATAATATTAATAGAAAACAAAAGAATGGAGAGAGAAGATGGGGAGCAATACCAATAAAATATATAATAAAGCAATGGACTATTATCAAAATGGTGAAATAGATAAAGCATTAGAGAAATGTGAAGAGGGAATTTCACAGGATTTAAAAAATAGTAATTTATTAAATTTAAAAGGACTGCTTTTATATATTAAAGGGGATTTAAAATCAGCAACAGCTGTATGGAATATAAATAGAGATTTTAATGATGATGATATTGCTAAGGTTTATATCAAGGATTCTAAAAATGATGATATTAAATTAAACCTATATGAATGGGCACAAGTAGATATAAAAGATTTAAAAATAGATGAAGCAATAAAAAAATTAGAAAAATGTGCAGAAAGTGATTTTAATTCAATAAATGTAAATATATCACTGGCTATTTGTTATTTAAGAAAAGGGAACTGCCTGATGGCTTCAGAATTTATAGAAAAAGTTAAGCAGTTAGATAAGAAAAATAAAATGGCGATAACTGTGGAAAATCAGATAAATGAATTTTTCCAGGATCCAAATGAAAAGTTTAAGAAAAAAATATTTAAGTATATAAGTGCCATAGCAGTAATTTGTATTATAGCAGGCGTTTCTGTTATAGGAATTAATAAAATTAATGCAGGTAAGTCAAAAGAAACTGTAGCACAAAAGAATGATAATACAGAAAAGGCAGATCATAAAGAAAACATAGATAAATCAGAAGATAAGAACAAAGTAGAAGAGACAAATAAAGTAGAAGAAAATAAAGAGGATGAAAAACAGGAAGCACAAGAGCAGGAAGTAGCAGAAAGCAAATACCAATTTAAAGATGCAGCTGAGATAAAATCTGCATATATTAAAGGTAGTACATATTTTGATGATAAAAAATATGAAGAGGCTTCAGAGATATTAAAAGCTGCTTATAGCTCCGAGATAGATTCATATTTAAAGGATGACATATTATTTTTACTAGCTTCTTCATATTATAATAATGGTTTAAACAAGGAAGCAATGAAGTATTTTAAGGAATATGCAGAAAAGTATAAAGATAAAAGCTATATCATTGAAGCAACTTATAATTTAGCTTTATTATATAAAGATTCTAATCTTGAATTAAGCAAGAAGTATGCAGAAATAATTAAAGAAAAATACTCAAGTTCAATATATTATAATACTAAAATAGATGATATATTAAATAGCTAAAGGAGGTCTTTAAGATAATTACTGTAATAAGAGGAATTAAAGTTTATGCACCGGAATACCTAGGAATAAAGGATATAGTAATTACAGGAGACAAAATAGAAGGATTATATGATAGCTTAGAAATACCATATAATTTTATTAATATTGATATAATTGATGGAAAAAATAAAGTGTTATTACCAGGATTCATCGATTCACACGTACATATTTTGGGTGGCGGTGGAGAAGGGGGATTTAGTACGAGAACACCGGAAATAAAGATAGAAGATTTAATAGATGCAGGTATCACTACCGTAGTTGGCTGTATAGGTACAGATTCAGTATGCAGGGATACAAAAGCTCTTTTAGCAAAAGCACATGGCCTAGAAGAGGAAGGAATAACAACATATTGCTATACGGGGGCTTATGATATACCAGTAAAGACTATCTTAAAAGATATAAAAGAGGATATAATGCTCATAGATAAGATTATTGGTGTAGGCGAAATTGCTTTGTCTGATCATAGGAGCTCACAACCTACATTTCAGGAATTTGTAAGAACGGTAGCTAATAGCAGGGTAGGTGGATTGTTATCTGGAAAAGCAGGTATAGTAAATATACATTTAGGTGATGGTAAGAAAAGATTAGAGTATTTAAATAGACTTATTGATGAAACAGAAATACCATATTCACAGATGATGCCTACCCATATAAATAGAAGCAAGAATTTACTTAAAGACGGAGAAGAATATGCTAAAAAAGGCGGGTTTATTGATTTGACAACAAGTTCAGATCCTAAACATTTAGAACCTGATGAAGTAAGGGCAAGTGAGGCTTTAGCATGTTTGCTTAATAATGGAGTAAAGATAAATCAAATCACTTTTTCTTCAGACGGAAATGGAAGCATGCCTATATTTAATGATCGAGGAAAGTTAATAGGAATGGGAATATGTAGCGTTGCTAGTATTTATAATGAGGTGAGAGAAGCAGTAATAACTCATCATGTAGGACTAGAAGATGCTATAAGGGTAATTACTTCGAATCCTGCTAAATTATTAAAATTAAAAAATAAAGGAAGTATCATTCCAGGAAATGATGCAGATTTAGTTATAGTAGATGAAAAGACATTGAAGATAATTAATGTTATAGCTAAAGGCAAAATAAAAAAATAGTTCTAAAGCAATATGCTTTAGAACTATTTTTTTAATATGCTAGAGAAAAGAATAAATGCTTTCCGATAGCTGTTGTATCACATTTTTCTACATTTTGCATCCAGCTGCAGGTTGCAGTTTCAGGATTGTAGAAGAATAAAGCATCACCAGTAGGATCAGTTCCACGGATAGCTTCATAAACAGCTTCAAAGCATTCTTGAGAGGGTTCTACAGTTATTTCTCCGTTTATTATGCAGGAAAATGCATACGGTTGAAAAATTACTTCCTGTATAGTATTTGGAAATCTAGGGCTTAACGCACGGTTAATAATTACCGATGCTACAGCGACCTTTCCCTCAAAGGGTTCACCTTTACTTTCAGCATATACAACTTGAGACATAAGATAAATATCTGCCTCAGTTAAATAAAGTTGTTGATTATTTTCAGAAAAAACTTCTACATACTCACCTTTAGGTGTAACTAAATCATTATTTGAAATATTATTATCTTCTGACACTAAATTATTATCTTCTACTAAAGGGTTATCCTCATTTAATGAATAAGATTGACAGAGGACACTTGCTGAAAGCGAAAGGGTTAGAATAAAAGAAATAAATAAATTTACGTACTTCATAAAAACCTCCTTTTGGATATAACCCAATCAAAGTATAGTGTTACCAAAAGGAGAAAAATAATACTATAAAGATTTTATAGATTTTAGAACAGAGTTAAGAGAATCTACAACATCATCATATTTGGCATAAGCATTTTCATAATTTTTATCAATTGCAGCTTTATTGCTATCATAGCTGGCTGATGATTTTTCGTAGATTATTGCTATTCTCATTGCAGTGAGGTATTTTGAGTAAAGATTGAAAGTATCAGTTAAGGAAGAATAATATGATAAATATCCTTCAGGAATTGAAATATATGAGAAATTAGTCTTAATATCATTAAAGCGCTGTTCTTTAGTAGATAAGTCATCTAAAAGAACATCCAATGAACGCTTGTCATCTCGTATTTTTAATACGGCAGGCTGCAGATCTTCAAGAATTTTAGATAAATCATTGGCTGATGAATTAAGAGTCTTCTTAAAGGCAGCAATATTAGTACTGGTCATTTCTTTATCTATGGTAAGTTTATTTAATTTAGATAAGTAACGAATAAGGCTGGTCAGAAAATTATCCATTTCAGAGGTATAGCTTAATGAAAAACCATAAGAAGATAATGCATTATAATTTTTAATACATTCAGACTTTAAATCTTCTAATGTTTCAGTGATATCATTTATTGAAGCTTTATCAGTGCTGGTTAAGCATAAACTGCAGTAAGAATATAAATCAAGTGTAGAATTGATGGCTGATGAAAGAGTAATCTTTACTAAATTATTAGAATCATTTTTTAGTGTCAAATCTGAAGCAGTTGTATTACAGGTATTGAGCTTATCTATCATAGTAGGAAGTGTTGCTAAACATTTTTTTGTATTAATAGTTCCATTAGATAAACATTCACTGACTGAGCTGTTTATCTTGGTTAATTCTTCAGTAATTAAATTGAAATTTTCTTTATCAGAATAGTTCTTTGTATTTTCAAAAGAATGATAGTTTAAGTTATAAATAAAATAAATAATGCAGAAAAATGCAACAATAGAGCTAATAAGTAAACCAATATAATAATTTTTGTTGTTTTTAAAAGATTTGAAAGAAAAAATCATATAAATCACACCTTTAAAATAGCTTCTTTACATATATTTATATTAAGATTAAGTTAAAATATTAATGTTTTATTAATAAAATTAAATAGGTACAATGATTTATACTAATAGTGTATAATTTAATTAGAAAAGTATTGGTGGTGAATTTGATGGAAGGAATATTGTCATTATTGATTAATTCGCTAAAAAGTATCTCAATTAGTTCAGTAATTGATATATTAGTAGTTGCGTTTATTTTTTATAAAGGATATTTTCTTATAAAAGAAACAAGGGCTGAGCAGCTTTTAAAAGGTATAGTATTAATAATCCTGCTTATACCTGTCAGCTATATATTAAAATTAAATGTTTTATATTTCATTTTAAATAAGACATTAACTATAGGTGTTTTATCTGTAATTATTATCTTCCAGCCTGAAATTAGAAGAGCCTTGGAACATCTAGGAAGAACAGCATTTGAAGATAAGCATGGATTTGAAAATGAGGAACAGAGGAATATTAATGTAAATGAAATCTGTGAAGCAGTTTCAAATTTAGCAGAAACAAAAACAGGAGCATTAATTGTAATAGAGCAAGGAACTGGATTAGGAGAAATAATATCATCAGGTACACCAATAGAAGCTAAAATTACAGCTAACCTGCTAGAAAATATATTTGTAGTCAATACACCATTACATGATGGAGCAACGATAATAGGCAAAAATAAGATACTTGCTTCAGGATGTGTGCTGCCACTAACAAATAATCAAGATATAAATAAAAAATTAGGAACAAGACATAGGGCAGCAATAGGATTATCAGAAATATCTGATGCTTTAATTATTGTTGTGTCAGAAGAAACAGGAACTATTTCATTAGCTATTAATGGAAGATTGACTAGAAATTATGATAAAGAACGCTTAAGAATAATATTATTAAAGATTATGGAAAATAGAGAAAGTAAGAAAGTTAAAACAGCAGGTAAGAAGGTGAAAACATGGATAACTGGAATACTAAACAAAGAGTAATAGTTCAGGTAGTTTGTGTTTTATTGTCGATAATTTTATGGGTATATGTAACAAATATTGAAAATCCATTAAAGACTATAGAACTCAATAAAGTAAATGTCCAGCTATTAAATTCAGATATACTGGCAGAAAGCGGGCAGATTTTAGCTCCTAACCAGGATATAACTGTATCACTAAAGCTGGAAGGCAGTATACAAGATATATATAAGGTTTCAGCAGCAGATTTCAGTGCAGTAATTGATTTACAGCCATATGCATTAAAGATTGGCGAAAATACCATTCCTGTAACCATAATAGATTCACCATCTAATATAACTATTAAGAATTTATCAGGCCTTACTGCAACTATTGTAGTTGAAGAGCTTACTGAAAAAGAAGTACCAGTAATTAGTGATATAGATGTAACAGTTAAGAATAGCTATTATGCATCAGCAGCAGAAACTGATCCAGAAACAATTACAGTATCAGGACCAAAATCATTGGTTGATAGAGTAGATAGTGTTGAAGTGAGCGGCAGCGAAGATAATGTAGATCAAACTATTGTAAAGAACTATGATATATATGCTGTAGATGTAAATCGCAATAAGGTAGCAGGCGTAAGTTTTTCACAAGATACAGTACAAGTTACAATAAGAGTAAATGAAGGTAAAACTGTGCCTATCAATGTAGTTACTGAAGGAAAGCTTCCAGACGGATTAAGGCTTATAAATACTGAGGTAAAAGAAAAGAGTATTGATATAAGCGGTCCTGATGGAGTATTAAGCAATATATCTGAAATAGATACGGAAGCAATAGATTTATCAAAGATAACTGAGGATACAAGTATAGAGGTAGGAGTTATCATACCAGAGGGAGCAGTAAATGAAAGCAGCAAAACTGTAACGGTAGATATTTCTTTAGAGAGAACAGAAACAAAAGAAATTGAAGTTCCATTTACAGTTCAAGGTTTAAGTGAAGATTTTAATTCAGTGATAGATACTGATAAGGTTAAGGTTACTATAAGAGGATATTCAAAAAATCTAGAAGGAATAACTGCTGCAGATTTAACTGCCGTGCTAGATTTAACTTCTATAAATGCTGAAGGTGATTATACTTTAAAGCCAGCAGTAACAATAATTAATGGAAGTGAATCAGTAATTATAAGTAATATTGGTGATATAAAAGTAACTATTACAAAACAAAAAGCTGATAATACAGCAAGCACTGAGGAAGATAGCGAGCCGGCTTCCGGAAGTGATGTGGATAATAATGAAAATGGCAATGCTGAAGATACAAATCAATAGCATAATAAATAACATGAAGGCAAAAATTACTTTGACTTCATGTTATTTTTATGTTCTGTTAATACTAAAGATATGATAAAATAAGTAAATTATAGTGATAAATTATTGAATGGAAGGTGAGATGGAATGACTATTAGAATAAATAATATAACTTTAGGGTTAGATGATGATTTAAGCTTAATAAAAAAGAAAGTCAGCAAAAAACTTAGAGTTTCCATTGAGGAAGTAAAAGATATTAAAATAATTAAGGAAAGTTTAGATGCAAGAAATAAGGATAATATAAAATTTACATATGCAGTTGAAGTTAACCACAAGAATGAGGAAAAACTTGTGGAAAGATTACATGATAAAGATGTAAGAATAGATAATTCTAAATATGAGCCAGATGTTGAACCAGGTGATATTAAGCTGAATTCAAGACCAGTGGTTGTTGGATTTGGACCAGCAGGGATATTTGCAGCATTAATGTTAGCAGAAAAGGGATATAAGCCTTTAGTAATAGAACGTGGAGAAGATGTGGATAAAAGAACAGCAACTGTGGATGAATTCTGGAAAAGTGGCAAATTAGACTTAAATTCTAATGTACAATTCGGTGAAGGTGGAGCAGGTGCATTTTCAGATGGAAAGCTTACTACAAGAATTAAGGATAAAAGATGTGATTATGTATTAGAAAAATTAGTATCTGCAGGTGCACCATCAGAAATAACATATGTAGCAAAGCCACATGTAGGTACTGATTTATTAAAGGGTGTAGTAAAAAATATTAGAGAAAGAATAATTGAATTAGGTGGAGAAGTTAGATTTTCATCTAAGTTAGAATACATAAATACTTTAGATGGACAAATAAAAAGCATTATAGTAAATGGTGAAGAAATCCCTTGTGAAGCTTTAGTATTAGCAGTAGGACATAGTGCTAGAGATACGTATGAAATGCTTCATGAAATAAAGGTTGATATGGAACCAAAACCTTTTGCCATAGGAGTAAGAATAGAACATCCACAAGAGCTTATTAATAAAAGCCAGTATGGAAATGCTTATAAACATCCAAGATTAAACGCAGCAGATTATAAGCTTACTTACCAATGCAAAAATATTAAAAGAGGTGTTTATTCATTCTGTATGTGTCCTGGAGGCGTAGTTGTAGCTGCAGCATCAGAAGAGGGCAGATTAGTATGTAACGGAATGAGTTATCATGCTAGAGATTTAGAAAATTCAAATTCAGCTTTAGTGGTAACTGTAAATCCAGATGATTTTGAAGATAAATCTATTTTAGGCGGAGTTGAATTCCAAAGAAAATATGAAGAACTTGCTTATAAGCTAGGAGGAAGCAATTATAATGCTCCTATACAGCTGCTAGGGGACTTTATGAAGGATAGAAAATCAACAGCAATAGGTAAGGTGACTCCAGGATATAAACCAGGATATAAACTAGTTGATTTAAGAGAATGCCTTCCTCCATTTGTAGTTGAAGCAATAAAAGAAGCTATACCTAATTTTGATAGAAAAATTAAAGGCTATGGCATGGAGGATGCAGTTCTTACAGGAATAGAAACTAGAACTTCAGCTCCTATAAGAATGGGCAGAACTGAAAACTTAGAAAGTACTTCAGTTAAGGGATTATATCCTTGTGGTGAAGGTGCTGGTTTTGCTGGTGGAATAATTTCAGCAGCAGTTGATGGAATAAAAGTTGCTGAAAGAATTATAGGAAAGCATTCTGCATATAATTTTTAAATAATCGAATAATAATAGTGTACAGTAATCAAAAGAGCATCGTTTGATTTATTAACTTGGCATGTACCATACTGATTACTAAAATATACTGATAATAGGACTCCCTTTTTATTAAAGGGAGTTTTTTTTGTTAATTATGTGAAAAATTTAACTAATAATTTTCTGAAAACTTAGTATTTAGTAAAAAAGTTTGATACAATAATATTGGAAAATATTTTAAATAAATACAAAATATTATAAAAATAAATAAAAAAGTAAAATTTAGAAAAAATAGAGAGGTGTAAAATGAGTAAGAACTTTGAAGAGGTAATGTCAAGAATTCAAACAGTTAAAACAAAAAGAGTTGCAGTAGCTGTTGCACAGGATGAACCAGTGTTAGAAGCAGTAAAGCTAGCAAAGGAAAAGGGTATAGCAGATGCAGTTTTAGTAGGAAATAAGGATGAAATAAGAACTATTGCAAAAAGAATCGGAATGGATTTAGGACAATTTGAAATAATTCATGAAGAAGATCCTAAAAAGGCAGCATTACATGCAGTAAAACTAGTTTCTAGTGGAAATGCAGATATGGTTATGAAAGGACTTGTTGATACTGCAACATTCTTAAGAAGTGTATTAAATAAAGAAATTGGTTTAAGAACAGGAAATCTAATGTCACATGTAGCTGTATTTGAAATAGAAGGCTTTGACCGTTTAATTTTCTTAACAGATGCAGCATTTAATACTTATCCAGATTTAAAGGCTAAGGTACAAATAATAAATAATTCAGTAAAGGTAGCAAGATCTTTAGGGATAGATCAGCCAAAGGTTGCACCAATTTGTGCTGTAGAAGTAGTTAATCCAGATATGCCAGCAACTGTAGATGCTTCACTTTTAGCTAAAATGAGCGATAGAGGACAAATCAAGGGATGTATAGTAGATGGACCTTTAGCATTAGATAATGCATTATCAATGGAAGCTGCTGAGCATAAAGGAATAAGCGGACCAGTTGCTGGACAAGCAGATGTATTATTATTGCCTAATATTGAAACAGCTAATGTTATGTATAAAACATTAACTTATACATCTAAGAGCAAAAATGGAGGAATTTTAGTGGGAACTTCTGCACCAGTTATTTTAACATCAAGAGCAGACAGTATTGAAACTAAGATGAATTCAATTGCTTTAGCAGCCTTAGTAGCTGAAAACAAATAATAATATATGGTATTTGAGAGGGGAAAATTAAGATGGCTTATAAATTGCTTATAATTAATCCAGGTTCAACATCAACTAAAATTGGTGTTTATGAAGATGAAAAAGAAATTTTAGAAGAAACATTGAGACATTCAGCAGAGGAAATAGGACGTTATGCTACTATTTATGATCAAAAGGATTTTAGAAAAGAAGTAATACTAAATGTGTTAAAAGAACACAATTTTGATATTACTTCTTTAGATGCTGTAGTTGGTAGAGGTGGTCTTTTAAAACCAATTCCAGGTGGAACATATGAAGTAAATGATAGCCTTTTAGCAGATTTAAAGGATGGTTTCCAAGGACAGCATGCTTCAAATCTAGGTGGTATTTTAGCAAATGAAATAGCTAAGAGTATCGGGGTAAGAGCTTTCATAGTTGATCCAGTAGTAGTTGATGAATTAGAAGAAGTAGCAAGAATTACTGGAACAGCTGATTTAAAGAAAAAGAGTATTTTCCATGCATTAAACCAAAAGGCTGTTGCTAAGAGATATGCAAAGGAATGTGGAAAATCATATAATGATTTGAATCTTGTAGTTACTCATATGGGTGGCGGAGTTTCTGTTGGAGCACACCATCTTGGAAAAGTTGTTGATGTTAATAATACTTTAGATGGAGATGGACCATTTTCACCTGAAAGAGCTGGAAGTGTACCTACTGGCGATTTAGTTAAGATGTGTTTCTCAGGAAAATATACTGAAGATGAAGTATATAAGAAGTTAGTTGGTAAAGGTGGAGTAGTAAGTTATTTAAATACTAATGACCTTAAATCAGTAATTGATAGAAAAAATGAAGGAGATAAGGAATGTGAAGTAGTTTATAATGCATTCGTTTATCAAATAGCAAAGGAAATTGGAGCTATGTCTGTAGTTCTTAAGGGAAAAGTAGATGCAATTATTTTAACTGGCGGAATAGCTTATTCTCCATATGTTGTAGAAGATTTAAAAGCTATGATTGGATGGATTGCTCCTGTTGTGGTATATCCAGGAGAAGATGAGTTATTGGCTCTTGCTCAAGGGGCTATTAGGGTGCTTAGTGGAGAAGAAGAAGCTAAGAATTATTAGTCCTATTGTAGAGTAGAGGGTGCGGTATACAGAGGAGAAGGATTTGCGGAGCAAATAGTGGGGTTTTTGTGATTTGTTAATTTGTATATATATATTTAAATTAGGCCGAAGGTTGAGGGTGAGCTGAAATGCTTAATTAACCTTTGGCTATTTTTTTATTTACATATACCTTATAGAAAATGTTTACACTAAATTATGGGAATGATAAAATTATTATAAAAGAGTAAGTGGGAGAGTATATGGGTAGGATATCATTTGTTAAAAAATTGCTTTATTTTATCGGGCTTAGGGATTTAAATGATAAAGTTACCTTGGATTTTTATCCTAGTATTAGGTCCATTTGTGCAGGTGCGTATTGTATAGGGCTGTTTTTGTTTATTGAGTTTATGCTTCAGAGGGTATCTATGTTGTACAGGGGATTATTAGTTATTGCAGCTTTATATCTTAGCGTGGAAGTGTGTTATATCATTGCTATATACTTTAATAAAAATAGGAGAGAGAAGTAGAGGTATATGTTTATATAAGGTGGTTATTTAGGGGAAGATTTTAATGTTGAAGAAATTGTTAAATGATTTAAAACAATGCTTAAATCAAGATAATACAAACAGATAGAGGAAGTTATTTTATGCTTAGAATAGTTTCACAGAGGAGTGACGAGGGTGAGAACTAATATTAATATAAAAAATAATACTAAGGTTATTTCTGAAATGCTTAATGATTCTTTATTTCAGGTAGTTGAATTTGAAAGCTTAAGAGGGGCTAAGAATTTAAAAACTGCTATGGGTATTAAGTATATGCAGGATGCAGGTGTTTCACTTAAGCAGGTAAAAATAGTATTGCAGGAGAGTGGTGTTAAGCTGCAAGCTGGTGCGTTAAGCTATATGAAGGGCGATATTAAAATTAAGAATAAGCTTGGAGGGCCAGTTGGGATTGGCAAGAAGCTTTTTGCCAGCAAGGTTACCGGGGAAACTGTAGTTAAGCCTACTTATGCAGGTACTGGTGAAATTTATCTAGAAAATTCTTTTGGTCATTATGCTTTGCTGGAGCTTGATGATGAAGAAATTGTAGTGGATGATGGCTTGTTTTTAGCTTGTGAGGATACGGTTAAAGTTGATATAACAATGATGAAATCAGTGTCTTCAATGGTATTAGGGGGAGAAGGATTATTCCAGTTAAAGCTTTCAGGTAGCGGAATAGTAGTGCTGGAGATGCCTGTACCTGAAACAGAAATTGTGAGAATTAAATTATTTAATGATCGATTGGCAGTTGATGGTGATTTAGTGGTATTAAGATCAGGATCAGTTGATTTTACGGTAGAAAAGTCAGGAAGTACACTTATAGGCAGTGCTATAAATGGTGAAGGTTTAGTAAATGTATATGAAGGTGTAGGAGAAGTATGGCTTTTACCAACTAGAGATGTATATGATGAGATAGAGGAGACGGTTTTTTTTGATAAGGAGGCTGAAGAGCCAACAGAAAAAGAATAGGCATTGTTAACTTTATTGGATTAAAGTGATAAAATAGAAGAGTAAAATAAGTTTTCAGGAGTGTAAGTATGAGCCTTAAAAATACAGAATTCAATAAAGATTTAGAAGTGCTATTTAAAGCAATATTATTATTGGAGAATATGGATGAGTGTTATAGCTTCTTTGAAGATATAGCTACAATTAATGAGTTAAAGGCATTATCACAGAGAATACAGGTAGCAAGAATGCTAAAAGAGAAGAACGTATATACTGAAATTGCAGAAGAAACAGGTGCTAGTACAGCTACCATCAGCAGAGTAAACAAATGCTTAAATTATGGACAAAATGGATACAATATTGTATTAGAAAGAATGTATCCTGAAGAAAAAGAAAATAGTTAAAGAACATATAGATGAATTATGAAAGATTATTAGACGAATTTACGGTTATTATTGTAAAATTTATAGTATAAATATATACTATAGATTAGAGCGTATATTTTTTAACAATTGCGCATTATATATGATTTTTAGGAGTTTCAGGGAGTATGTGTATATAGGTATCACTTGAAGAATAATTGTCATAGTATATTAAAATTGAAAGAGGTATTTAAATGAGTAGAATATTTGGTACAGACGGTGTTAGAGGTATAGCAAATACAGAATTGACAGCAGAGTTAGCATATAACTTAGGAAGGGCAGGCGCGTATGTATTAACAGAGGGAACACATAAGCCAAAGATATTAGTAGCAAAGGATACTAGAATATCAGGTGATATGCTAGAAGCAGCATTAATAGCAGGAATCCTTTCAGTAGGTGCTGAAGCTATAATATTAGGTGTAGTACCAACTCCAGCAGTAGCATATCTTACAAGAGAATATAATGCAGATGCAGGGGTTATGATATCAGCATCACACAATCCAGTTGAATATAATGGAATAAAATTCTTTGATAATAGAGGATATAAGCTTTCAGATGAGCTAGAGGATCAAATTCAAAAGACAATTGAAGATGGATTTGTAGGAGTTCCAAGTCCGGTTGGAAAAGAACTTGGAAAATCAAGTGTAGAAGTAGGAGCTTTAGACGAATATATAGAATATGCTAAAAATACTATTTCAACAAAGCTTTCAGGATTAAGAGTTGCCTTAGATTGTGCTAATGGAGCATGTTATAAAGCAGCTGTTAAGGCATTTAGAAGCTTAGGTGCAGAAGTATATGTAATAAATGATAATCCAGACGGAACTAACATAAATGAAAATTGTGGATCAACACATCCAGAAGAATTAATGGATTACGTAGTAAGAAAGAAATGTGATCTTGGATTTGCTTTTGATGGAGATGCAGATAGATGTTTAGCTGTAGATGAAAAAGGAAACTTAATTAATGGTGATTTCATTTTAACTATTTGTGCAAAGGCGTTAAAAGAAGAGGGAAGATTAAAGGACGACACTTTAGTTGTAACTGTTATGAGTAATTTAGGATTAGATATTGCTTGTAAGAGAGAAGGCATAAATGTATTTAAGACTAAAGTTGGAGATAGATATGTTCTAGAAGAAATGATTCAAGATGGCTATGTATTAGGTGGAGAGCAATCAGGACATATAATATTCTTAAATCATAATACAACTGGTGACGGATTAGTTACTGCATTAAATATTGCTGAAATAGTTAAAAAGAGTGGCAAGTCATTAAGTGAGCTTGCTGGCGTAATGAAGGAATTACCACAAGTATTAGTTAATGCAAAAGTTCCAAATGAAAAGAAGAATATATACTTAGAAGACCAAGAAATAATTGATGCTATAGCTGAAGTTGAAGCTAAGTTAAATGGAGTTGGCAGAGTGTTAATAAGACCATCAGGTACAGAACCATTAGTAAGAGTAATGCTTGAAGGTGAAAACCAAGAAGAAATTGATGAAATGGCTCATGGACTAGTTAATTTAATATTAAGCAAAATATAGTAATAATTTTTAGAGACGATTAATAATACTTTAGTATTTAGTAAATTAGAAAAATACTAAAGTAATTATTAATCGTTTTTTTATTTACCTGTTTTTTATAAATAATAAAAAAATAATTAAATTATTATAAAAGTGTAAATGTATAAAAAAAGTGAATAGGTAAACAAGAAAAAACTTAACAATAAGATAATTATATTCATATATAGATATTAAAGTGTTAAATAAGTTGCAAAAATATTGAATAAGTGTTAAATTGAAACGTTTAAAACAAGGGTAGAAAATTAAAATGATAAAAAACATATGGTTATATTGACTTTATATCATAAAAAAGAGTAAAATTTTAACAATAACTATAAAATGGAAAAGATAATAAAAACTTACAAAGGGGTAGGTAATAAAGCATTTTTTGATTAATTATCCCACAAGTCTGTGTAGATGGCTGAGGATATTTTTTTTATCAAAATTAATAAATATAAGTTGAAAATTGTTTTAATAGAATATTTTTTATATTTTCGAGGTGGGATATGAAGCGTTATGTATTATCGGTTTTAGTAAAAAATTCATCGGGAGTATTGGCAAGAGTAGCAGGGCTTTTTTCGAGAAGAGGTTATAATATTGAAAGCATAACAGCAGGAAAGACTGAAAAGAGTGATATTTCAAGAATGACTATAACTTTGATGGGCGATGAAGATATAGTAGAACAGTTAGAAAAGCAGCTGGCTAAATTAGAAGAGGTTATTAAAATAAAGCAGCTAAATGGAGAAGAATCTGTATATAGAGAATTAGTGCTGATTAAGGTGAATGCAGATGAAGAAAAAAGATCAGCAATAAGTGAAATTGTAAAGATATTTAGAAGTAAAATTATTGATATTTCAGCTAATACTTTAACAATTGAACTTACAGGAGATGAAAGTAAAATAAGTGCATTGATTAAACTTATGGAGGACTATGGCATAAAGGAAATGGTCAGGACAGGTCTTTGTGCACTTGAAAGGGGTGAAAACTCAATATCTGAAACTGATTTAGAATAATTTATAAGGGGGCTAAATTATGGGAATGACTATGACGCAAAAAATATTAGCAGCACATGCAGGTTTAGAATCTGTAAAGAGCGGGGAGTTAATAGAAGCAAAGCTTGATTTGGTTTTAGGAAATGATATAACATCACCAGTAGCTATAAAAGAATTTCAAAAATTAAAAAAAGATAAAGTTTTTGATAAAGATAAAATAGCCATTGTGCCAGATCATTTTACTCCTAATAAAGATATTAAGGCTGCAGAGCAATGCAAGTTTGTAAGGGAATTTGTGAGCGGCCAGCAGATAAGTAATTATTTCGAAATTGGACAAATGGGGATTGAACATTGTCTGCTACCTGAACAAGGGCTGGTAGTAGCTGGGGAGGTAGTTATTGGAGCCGATTCACATACATGTACCTATGGGGCTTTAGGTGCATTTTCTACAGGGATAGGCTCTACAGATATGGCAGCAGGAATGGCTACAGGAAAGTGTTGGTTTAAGGTACCACAGGCAATTAAGTTTGTTTTAAAAGGCAAACCTACTAAATATGTTAGTGGTAAAGATATAATACTTCATATTATTGGGAAGATTGGAGTAGATGGGGCACTATATAAATCAATGGAATTCGTAGGGCCAGGTCTTGAATATTTATCAATGGATGATAGATTTACCATAGCAAATATGGCTATAGAAGCTGGAGGAAAAAATGGAATATTTCCAGTAGACCAAAAGACCATAGAATATATGAAAGAACATTCTTTAAAGAAATGGACTAGCTATCAGGCTGATGAAGATGCAGTTTATGATGAGGTAATAGAAATAGATTTAAGTACCTTAAGACCAACAGTAGCTTTTCCACATTTACCTGAAAACACAAGGACTATAGATGAAGTTGGGGATATTACTATAGACCAAGTGGTAATAGGTTCATGTACTAATGGGAGAATATCAGATTTAAGAGTTGCTAGGGATATATTAAAAGGTAAAAAGGTTAACAAGAATGTTAGATGTATAGTAATTCCTGGAACACAGAAAATATATCTACAAGCATTAAAGGAAGGAATAATAGAAGACTTTATTGAAGCAGGGGCAGTAGTATCAACTCCAACTTGTGGGCCATGCCTTGGGGGGCATATGGGCATATTGGCCAAAGGAGAAAGAGCTGTTTCGACTACAAATAGAAATTTTGTTGGAAGAATGGGGCATGTGGAGTCAGAGGTATATCTGGCAAGTCCAGCGGTTGCAGCAGCTTCAGCAATAAGCGGTAAAATAACAAATCCAGAGTTAGTGTAAAAGAGGTGGCTTAATGAAGGTAAAAGGTAAAGTATTTAAATATGGGGATAATGTAGATACTGATGTAATAATACCAGCAAGATATTTAAACACAGCAGATGAATACGAACTTGCAAGCCATTGTATGGAAGATATAGATAAGAATTTTGTTAGGGATGTTAAAAAAGGTGATATTATCGTTGCTAACAAGAACTTTGGTTGTGGTTCATCTAGGGAGCATGCTCCTATAGCTATTAAATATAGCGGAGTGAGCTGTGTTATAGCATCAACATTTGCAAGGATATTTTATAGAAATTCTATAAATATTGGCTTGCCAATTATAGAATGTGATGAAGCAGCAAAAGCAATAAATAATGGGGACGAGTTAGAAATAGATTTTAATACTGGAGTCATTGTTAATTTGACAAAAAAGGAAAAGTATCAGGGGCAGGCTTTTCCAACATTTATTCAGGAAATAATAAATAAAAATGGATTAATGAACTATATTAAAAATTAAGAATTATGAATGATAAATGATGAATTAAGGATAAAATCCCTAAGGGGATTTTTGAAAAATATAATTTTAGAAACTCTTGTAGAGTTTCAACATTAATTCATCATTCGTAATTCATAATTCATTATTAAAAAAGGGGGTATTTTATGAGGTGTAAGATTGCGGTTATTCCAGGTGATGGAATAGGGCCAGAAGTTATAGATGGAGCAATTAAAGTATTAGATAAAATTGGGGAGAAATTTAATCATAGTTTTGAGAAGGAGTTTTTGCCTGCAGGTGGCAATGCGATAGATTTAACAGGAGTACCATTACCTAAAGAAACATTAGAAAAATGTAAAGAAAGTGAAGCTGTTCTTTTAGGTGCTGTAGGTGGTTACAAATGGGATAATACAAGTGCAAAAATAAGACCAGAACAAGCATTGCTGCAATTAAGGGAAGGACTGAATCTTTTTTGTAATTTAAGACCAGCAGTCTTATATCCTCCGTTAAAAGATGCATCACCACTTAAAGATAATTTAGTTAAGGATGGAATAGATATTTTAGTAGTTAGGGAGCTTACTGGTGGAATATATTTTGGGGAAAGAGGAAGGCAGACGGAAAATGGCCTGATAGCTGCTTATGATACTGAAAAATATAATCAGGAAGAAATAAGAAGAATAGCTAAAAAAGGTTTTGAAGCTGCAATGAAAAGAAATAAAAAAATTACTTCCGTAGATAAAGCCAATGTTCTTGAAAGTTCAAGGCTATGGAGGGATACAATAAATGAAGTTGCTTTAGAGTATCCAGAAGTTGAAGTAAATCACATGTATATAGATAATACTGCAATGCAGCTAGTAAGAAATCCAAAGCAGTTTGATGTAATAGTAACTTCAAATATATTTGGTGATATTTTGTCAGATGAAGCATCCATGATAACAGGATCTATTGGAATGCTTCCGTCAGCATCTTTAGGAGAAGGAAGTTTAGGAATGTATGAACCAATTCATGGCTCAGCTCCTGATATAGCTGGCAAGGGTATAGCCAATCCATTGGCAACAATTTTATCAGCTGCAATGATGCTTAGGTATAGTTTCCAACTTGAAAAAGAAGCAAAAACTATTGAAGATGCTGTTTTAAAAGTGTTGGAAAAGGGGTATAGAACTAGCGATATTGCTGAAGAAAATGCTGTATTAGTTAGTACTACAGAAATGGGGAAATTAGTTGTAGATGAAATAAATATGATGTAGAGGTGGAAAAATGAGAAGTGATATGGTTAAAAAGGGGACATCAAGAGCCCCTCATAGAGCTTTATTTAAAGCAATTGGTTTATCAAATGAAGAACTTGCAAGACCGCTTATCGGTGTTGTAACTTCACAAAATGAGATAATTCCTGGACATGTTAATTTAGATAAAATTGCAGAAGCTGTTAAGAAGGGCGTGATTTTAGCAGGTGGAACTCCTTTAGCATTTCCTACAATAGGAGTATGTGATGGAATTGCAATGGGGCATGAAGGAATGAAATACTCTTTAGCGACTAGGGAGCTTATTGCAGATTCTGTGGAATGTATGGTGAAAGCTCATGGTTTTGATGGGCTAGTATTTATTCCAAATTGCGATAAGATTGTTCCAGGAATGATAATGGCAGCATTAAGATTAAATATACCATCAGTATTTGTAAGTGGTGGGCCAATGCTTGCCGGAAAGTATAAAGGAGAGGCTGTTTCATTATCAACTTTATTTGAGGCAGTAGGTGCTAGGGAAGCAGGAAAGATTACTGAAGAAGAATTGACTGAATTAGAATGTAAAGCTTGCCCGACATGTGGTTCATGTTCAGGAATGTTTACGGCTAATTCAATGAATTGTTTATCAGAAGTTTTAGGACTAGCGCTTCCGGGCAATGGTACTATTCCAGCAGTATATTCTGAAAGAATAGTATTAGCTAAAAAAGCAGGAATGGCAGTAATGAATTTAGTAGAAAAGGATATAAAGCCTAGGGATATTGTAACTGAAAAAGCAATTAAAAATGCATTAACAGCAGATATGGCACTTGGCTGTTCAACAAATAGTGTGCTTCATTTAACTGCTATAGCAAATGAAGCAAAGTTAGAAATGAACCTTGATATCATAAACGGTATGTCATCAAAGGTACCTAATCTTTGTAAGCTTGCACCAGCATCAAATGTCCATATTCAAGATTTATATGAGGCAGGTGGAATACCAGCATTATTATCTGAATTAAGTAAGCAAGATTTAATAGATTTAAGCTGTATTACTGCTACAGGTAATACTGTAGGAGAAAATATCAAAGATAAAAAGGTATTGGATTATGGAGTTATTAAGCCTATTGATCAGCCTTATAGTAAAACAGGCGGAATAGCTGTTTTAAGAGGCAACCTTGCTAAGGATGGAGCAGTAGTTAAGCGCTCTGCTGTATTGCCAGAGATGCTTGTACATCAAGGACCAGCAAAGGTATATAACTCAGAGGAAGAGGCAATAGAGGCTATTGTATCAGGAAAAATAGTAGAAAATGATGTAATAGTAATTAGATATGAGGGTCCTAAAGGTGGTCCAGGAATGAGAGAAATGCTTTCACCAACATCAGCAATAGCAGGAATAGGTTTAGATAAATCAGTAGCATTAATAACTGATGGAAGGTTTAGTGGAGCAACAAGAGGAGCATCAATTGGACATGTATCTCCTGAGGCAGCAGAAGGCGGGGTAATTGGTTTAGTAGAAGATGGAGATATTATCTCAATAGATATACCAAATGGAAAGCTTGAATTATTAGTTGCTGAAGACATATTAGAAGAGAGAAGAAAGAAGCTAGTGATGCCAGAACCGAAAATTAAAGAAGGCTACTTGGCAAGATATGCAAAATTAGTAAGTTCAGCAAGTACAGGAGCCATTTATAAATAATTAAAAATTAGTAATTAAGAATTCATCATTGAAGAAAAGGGGGTATTTATTTGTTATTGACTGGGGCAGAAATATTGGTTAAGTCGCTTATAGAGAATGGTGTTGATACTATATTTGGATATCCTGGGGGAGCCGTTTTAAATATATATGATGTTTTATTTAAAAATAGTGATTCTATACGGCATATTTTAAGCTGTCATGAACAGGGTGCTGCTCATGCTGCTGATGGATATGCCAGGTCAACTGGCAAAGTTGGAGTATGTATAGCTACTTCTGGTCCAGGTGCAACTAATTTAGTGACAGGTATTGCAACGGCTTATATGGATTCAGTTCCTATGGTTGCAATAACTGGTAATGTTGCCAAGCCTTTATTAGGGAAAGATAGCTTTCAGGAAGTTGATATTACAGGAATAACAATGCCAATAACAAAGCATAACTATATAGTTAAAAACATAGAGGATCTGCAGGATATAGTTAATGAGGCTTTTTATCTTGCACAAGAAGGTAGACCAGGGCCAGTATTAATTGATATTCCAAAGGATATTACAGCTGAAAAAACTATTTATAAACAAAATGCAGTAGTTAATAAGAAAAAGAAAAGAGAAATCACCGTAGAATCATTAGAGGATTTTGTAAAATATATTAATGAGTGTGAAAGACCATTTATATATGCTGGTGGAGGAATAGTAAATTCTGAAGCAACAGAAGAAGTATTAGCTTTTGCTGAGAAAATTAATGCACCTATTGCGAGCAGTTTAATGTGTATAGGAGGCATTCCATATAATCATGAATTATATACTGGCATGATTGGTATGCATGGAACTAAAGCTTCTAATATTTTAGCCACATCTTGTGATTTAATGATTACTTTAGGAGCAAGATTCAGCGATAGGGTAATAAGTAATAAAAATCATGTTAAAAATGCAAGGATAATACAAGTAGATGTTGATCCAGCAGAAATAAATAAAAATGTTAAGGTAGATTCATTTATCATAGGCGATATTAAGGAAGTACTTAAAAAGCTTATAACAATGGTGAAGCCAAAGGTAAATAATTCTTGGCTTGCAAAGATGAATAGCTTAAAAGCTTCAGAAAATAAAGTTATCAAGGGAAGTAATAAGCTTACCCCAGAATTTTTATTTGAAAATTTAAGTGAATTAGATAAAGGTAATTTTATTATTACTACAGAAGTTGGCCAGCATCAGATGTGGACAGCACAAAACTATAAATTTTCTAAGCCAAGGACATTTATTAGCTCAGGTGGATTAGGAACAATGGGCTATGGAATGGGGGCATCTATTGGTGCACAAGTAGCTCATCCAGAATGTACTGTTTTTAATATTGCTGGTGATGGAAGTTTTGGTATGGACTGCAATGAGTTTGCTACTGCAGTTAACTTTAAGATTCCAGTTAAAGTTATTGTAATGAATAACAATGCACTGGGAATGGTAAGGCAATGGCAGAGTTTATTTTATGAATGCAGATATGCAGAAACAACATTAAATAGAGCAACTGACTTTGTAAAGCTAGCAGAAGCTTTTGGTGGAACTGGCTTTAGAATTAATAGGCCTGAAGAAGTTAAAGGAGTGTTAGAAGAAGCTTTAGCTGTAGATGGGCCAGTAATTATAGATTATAAAATTGATAGCGATGATATGGTATTCCCAATGGTTGCACCTGGTGCACCAATAAATCAAATTATTAGTGAGGAAGATATCAATATAAATTAGGAGGGTATAAAAATGGCAAAGATGTTTTATGAGAAGGACACAAATTTAGGATTATTACAAGGAAAGAAGGTAGCAGTAATTGGTTTTGGTAGCCAAGGACATGCACATGCATTAAATTTACATGAAAGCGGAGTAGATGTAGTAGTAGGTTTATATGAAGGCAGCAAATCATGGGACAAGGTTAAAGAAGCAGGTTTAGAAGTTGCAACTACAGCAGAAGCTGCAAAACAAGCTGATATTATTATGATTTTAGTACCAGATGAAAAGCAAGCTAAATTATATAGAGAAGAAATTGCTCCATATTTAGAAGAAGGAAATGCTTTAGCATTTGCTCATGGATTTAACATTCATTTTGGACAAATAGTACCACCAGCAAATGTTGATGTATTTATGATAGCTCCAAAGGGACCAGGACATATGGTAAGAAGAACTTATACAGAAGGTTCTGGAGTTCCTTGCTTAGTAGCTGTAGAGCAGGATTACTCAGGAAAGGCTAAAGAAATTGCTTTAGCATATGCAAATGGAATTGGTGGAGCAAGAGCAGGTGTTCTTGAAACTACTTTCAAGGATGAAACTGAAACAGATTTATTTGGTGAACAAGCAGTTCTATGTGGAGGAGTTACAGCTTTAATTAAAGCTGGTTTTGAAACTTTAGTTGAAGCAGGATATGCTCCAGAAAATGCTTACTTTGAATGTATGCATGAAATGAAGCTTATTGTTGATTTAATGTATCAAGGTGGTATGGCTGCAATGAGATATTCAATTTCAGATACAGCTGAATATGGTGATTATGTAACAGGAAGTAGATTAATAACAGATGAAACTAAGAAAGAAATGAAAAAGGTATTAACTGAAATCCAAGATGGAACATTTGCTAAGAAGTGGCTTCTTGAAAATCAAGTTGGCAGACCAAACTTTAATGCAATGAGAAGAAAAGAAGCACAACACCCAATTGAAAAAGTAGGTAAAGAATTAAGAGAAATGATGTCTTGGATAGACACTAAAAATCTTGATTAGATATTAATTTAGAATTAAGGAAAGAATTCCACCAGTCGTGGAATTCTTTTTTTTATAAAAGGTTTTTGGGATGAATAATCAAAGGCATTTATTTTGTTTAGAGAAAAGTTAGCATGTTTACAAATAAATTTAAATAATATAGAATGTAAAAATAAGGAAATTTTAAAGTTGTAGGTGATAATATGGAAAATGAAAAGTGTATAGACAAGCAAACAAAAAAAGTCTTTAGTAGAATAGGTTTCGCAGTAGCTGCTACAATGCTGATAGTAAGTGTTGTTCAAGGAATTTTATCTGTAATATTAAATCTTATAAATCCTAAAATAATAGCTAATGGATGGGGAACTTATCTTATGCTAGGCATAAGTTATTATTTAATTGGTATGCCATGTTTTTATGCAATGGTTAAAGGACTGCCAGATGCGCCTAAAAAAGAAGTGAAAAAATTATCTGTTGGCAAGGTATTAATGTTATTTACTATAACTTATGGAGTTATGATTATTTGTAATTTATTTACTACTCTTTTAATGGCTTTAGTATCAATTATTAAAGGTGGAGAAGTAGTAAATCCTCTATTAGAAGTAGTGACTAATAGCAATTTATTATTAACAATGATATTTGTAGGAATACTTTCACCAATAGTAGAAGAGTTTATGTTTAGAAGAATTATGCTGGATAAATTAAGACCTTATGGAGATAAGATTGCAATGGTAACTTCAGCAATAATGTTTGGTTTATTTCATGGTAATTTCTCTCAATTTTTCTATGCTACAGCAATAGGTTTAGTTTTAGCTTACGTAGTAATAAAAACAGGCAGCATAAAATATTCAATAATACTTCATATTATGGTTAATATGATGGGAAGCGTAATAGGACTAGCAGCAATGAGAAATAGTATAGCAACTATGATCTTTGGTATTGCTGTATGGGCAATTGTAATAATAGGAATAGTAATGTTTGTTAAGAATAGAAAGAAAATATCATTAGAACCTGCTGAAGTAGTGATTGAAAAGGGACAAGTATTTAAGACTACTGCATTAAATCCAGGAATGATAGTATATTTTATTTTCATGATGGTAAATATGATAATAGTATTATTAATGGCTTAATAAATAAAAAAATAAAATATCAAGGCCTAATATGAGAATAGATCTCGTATTAAGCCTTGATATTTTTGTTGCTTTATTAAAGAATAGCTGATGATTTTTATAAGTGTAATTATGGTATATATCATAATTAACGATTTTCTTATATAAGACTTAAGTTAACATAATGTATAATAAAATAAAAAAGGTTATTGACTAATCATAAAATAAAGTATATTATTACATTAAGAAGTATAAAATAACTCTTTAAGAGTTTTTTAATAAGGAGAGGAATAAAATGTTATTATTAACAATTGAGAATGTACCAGGAAAAGAAATTAAGGAAATAAAAGGATTAGTAAAGGGAAGTACAGTAAGATGTAAAAATATCGGTAGAGATATTGGAGCAAGCTTTAAAAATCTTGTTGGTGGAGAAATGTCAGGATATAATGATATGCTTACAGAAGCTAGACAAATTGCTATAGGTAGAATGGTTGATGAAGCAGAAGCGATGGGAGCTAATGCAATAATAGGTATGAAGCTTATGTCTTCAGCTGTAGCAGCAGGAGCTGCTGAAATGGTTGCTTATGGAACAGCTGTAGTTATTGAATAGGAGGCTTATATAAATGGCGATAAGCTGGATTCTTATTATATATGTGTTATTTTGGATTGCAGTAGCAATTGGTTCAGTGGGAATGCTTATTTGGGCAATTGCATCTAGAATTAAAGAAAAAAAGATTGAAGAGGTCAAACATAAAGATTATAAAAAATATTAAAAAATTATTAGTAATGAATGAAATATTTTATTTTATAGTGCAAACAAAGCAATAAATGAATATATTAAAATTGAGACTAAGGGAAAGCAAGATATTGGAGTCTTAATGAAAGAGAAAAAAAACTTAAATAATACCAATACTAATAATGATGAAAATGACATTTCTAATAATGAACAGCAGGAATTATATAGTGGTTTAAATACGATTAATCTATCAATATTAGGGATATTATTAATAATATATGGGGTTTTAATTAATACTATATACTTGTTTTGGCAGAGAGCTGTAATTTTAGATCAGATTAATAACACAGAGTTTACTAAAAATATGCAGGATTTAGGTGAAAGCCCTAGAAAGGCTAATTTACTTTATTTGATAGCTACAACTATATTTGTAGCTGTTATTTGGAAGCAGTATAATGAAACAGTAAGTGATAGAAATTCAACTAATATAGATATTGAAAAGCAAAGTAAAACCTTAACTGCAATTCTACTTTATCTTTTAGCAGTAAGTATAAATTACGATGTGTTAAATAATAGTAGATATAATACGTAACTAAAATAAATAAACAAAAGAAGATTAAGTAAGTTAAACATAAATTTTATTAAAAATAGTAAAAAATTAATGGAAATAGAATTAATTAATTGAAAAAAGACTATAAAAAACCAGCATTTCTTTACGCTGGTTTTATTTTTATCTTAATTACCAAAAAATAATATAAAAATAATGTGGACAAGATATAGAATTTATATTATCATATGTTTTATAGTAAAAAGCAATCGAATATTCGTATAAAGCCGGAAATATGGTTCGGCAGTTTCTACCAAATCACCATAAATGATTTGACTACGATATGGATTTTTAATACACATTTTATTAGATATAATGTAATATCTATAAACTAACATATCTTTATCCTCAATCATGCGATATTACGATTGCAGAAGATTAAAAGCATGGAGGAACAGACGATGGAATTCTTATCAAATTATTTCAAATTCAAAGAAAAAGACACAAATTTAAAAACTGAAACAATAGGTGGTATAACGACATTTTTAACAATGGCTTATGCTTTATTTTTAATTCCTAGCGTTTTAGCTGAAGCTGGAATGCCTCAAAACAGTGTGTTTGTAGCAACAGGACTAGCAGCAGCAATTGGAACATTAATAATGGGTATTTTTGCAAATTTCCCAATGGGATTAGCACCTGGTGTAGGATTAAATGCATTCTTTGCTTATAGTGTATGTTTAGGGATGAATATACCATGGCAAACAGCTTTAGCAGGTGTATTAGTATCAGGAATTATATTTTTAATTATATCAGCTACAGGGCTTAGAGAAATGATTATTAAAGCAATACCTTCAAACTTAAAGTTTGCAGTTAGTGCAGGTATAGGTTTATTTATTGCATTTATTGGATTAAAAAATGCAGGGATAGTCGTAGCAAAC
This sequence comes from uncultured Clostridium sp., assembly GCA_934777095.1. GTDB lineage: Bacteria > Bacillota > Clostridia > Clostridiales > Clostridiaceae > Clostridium. The sequence goes on from CAKVNP010000002.1 coordinate 26,985, forward strand.
CCAGCAACTTTTGTTGGACTTGGAGATTTGACAGATAAAACAGTATTACTTTCAGTATTTGGTGTGATAGTTATTTCAATATTTATGGTTAGAGGTTCAAAAATAGCAATATTTTTAGGTATGGCTTTAACAGCAGTAGTAGGAATGGTAACAGGATTAATTGATCTACCAACTGCAATAGTATCAATGCCACCATCAATGGCACCTACTTTTGGAGCTGCACTTAAAAACTTACCAAATGTATTTACACCAGAAATGATTTTAGTTATTTTTACTTTCTTATTTATGGATTTTTTTGATACAGCAGGAACTTTAGTAGCAGTTGGTTCAAAGGTTGGTTTACTTAAAAAAGATGGTTCAATAGAAAATGGTTCAAAAGCATTACTTGCTGATTCAGTAGCAACTTGCATAGGGTCTATCTTTGGAACTACTAATACTACTTCATATGTTGAATCATTATCAGGAGCTTCAGTTGGCGCTAAAACAGGATTTTCAAGTGTAGTTGTTGGCGGATTATTCTTAATATCATTATTCTTCTCGCCACTATTAACAGTTATAACTTCAGCTGTAACTGCACCAGCACTTATAATTGTAGGTTCGCTTATGTGTTCTTCATTAAAAGAAATTGAATGGGATAAAGCAGAAATAGCAATTCCATCATTCTTAACTATTTTATTAATGCCATTAACATATAGTATTGGTGAAGGAATAGCATGTGGATTTTTAACTTACACTATACTTATGGTGTTTAAAGGAAAAGCTAAAAAAGTACATCCAGTAATGTATGTATTAGCTATATTATTTGCAGTTTATTTTGTTGTAAGAATATAAAAAACTTTACAATATAAAATGGTAAATGTATAATTTATATGTATTTTGTAAATAATAAAACAATAAAAAATCAAATAAATTATACGATGAAGAGGAAGAGTAAATAGAAGTTTAATCTTAAGCGATTTAGGGATGGTGGAAGCCTAAAATTAGAGCTATTGAAGGAAGCCTTGGAGTAATAAATAGAAACGATAAATTCGGTAGTATATTTATGGGGTAATTCCCTTAAAGATAAATTAAGAGGATCAAGTAATTTGGTCAATTTAGGTGGTAACGCGGAACTTAAGTCTTTCGTCCTATTTATATCAGGACGAAAGACTTTTTTTATATTTTATAAAGATAAAAAAGGAGAAAAATTATGGCATTTGAAAAATTAGCTGAAATCATGTTTCCTAATTTAGAGCATGATAGAGATTATTACTTAGCAAAATATCCAAAGAGAAACTTAAAAGAAGGAGCTAAAGTTACAAGATATGCACCAAGTCCAACTGGTTTCCAACACATAGGAGGAGTTTTTGCTGCTTTAATTAATGAAAGATTAGCAAGCCAGACAGAAGGTGTTTTCTACTTAAGAATAGAAGATACAGATCAAAAAAGAGAAGTGCAAGGTGCTATTGAAGATACAATCCAAACTATGCACAATTTTGGAATGGACTTCAATGAAGGAATGACAGGACAAGATACTTTTATCGGTGAATACGGTCCATATAGACAAAGCCAAAGAGCTGAAATCTATAATACTTTTGCAAAGGACTTATTATTAAAGGGATTAGCTTATCCAGATTTCTGTACTCCAGAAGAATTAAATGCTTTAAGAGAAGAACAAATAGCTAACAAGATTACTCCAGGATACTATGGAGAATATGCTAAATACAGAAATATTACTGAAGAAGAAGCTTTAGAAAGAATCAATAATGGTGAAAGCTATATTTTAAGATTAAAATCACCTGGAAACCCTGAAAATAGAGTTGAATTCCATGATTTAATTAAAGGAGATATTTCATTCCCAGAAAACAATCAAGATGTAGTATTAATTAAAGGTGATGGTCTGCCAACTTATCACTTTGCACATGCTATTGATGACTGCTTAATGAGAACTACTGATGTTATCAGAGGAGAAGAATGGTTATCTTCATTACCAATCCATGTTCAATTATTTGAAGTATTAGGATTTGAAAGACCAAACTATGCTCATATACCAACAATAATGAAACAAGATGGCGGATCAAAGAGAAAGCTTTCTAAGAGAAAAGATGCAGAAGCAGCTGTTTCTTACTACAATGAAGTTGGTTACCCAACAGTATGTGTTATCGAGTACTTATTAAATATCGTTAACTCAAGCTATGAAGAATGGAGAGCTGAAAACCCAATGGCTGATTACCATGAGTTTGAAGTTCATTTAGATAAAATGAGTAAGAGTGGAGCTTTATTTGATTTAGTTAAATTAAATGACGTTTCTAAAGATGTTATCGCTAGAATGCCTGCTAATGAAGTATATGAAAAGTACACTACATGGGCAAAAAAATACGATAAAGATATGTATGATTTAGTTACTGCTAATGAAGCAATGGCTAAGGAAGTGTTCAATATAGACAAAGAAGGTCCAAAGCCAAGAAAAGACTTTGCAAAATGGAATGAAGTAAAAGATAAGATATTCTACTTCTTTGATGAATTATTCTACAACGAAACTGCTGAACAAGTAGAATTACCAAAGACTTTATCATTAGAAAATGCTAAAGCTGTTATTGAAGAATATGCAAAGAAATTTACTTTCAATATAGGAAGCCAAGAAGCTTGGTTTGAAGAATTAAAAGTAATCGGTGCAGAACTAGGATACTGCTCAAATAGAAAAGAATACAAAGCTAATCCTGAAAGCTATAAAGGAATGATTTCTGATGTAGCAGGTGCAGTTAGAAGTGCATTATCTCATAGAACAAATACACCTGATCTTTACACTATAATGCAGATTATGGGTGAAGAAAAGGTAAGAGAAAGATTTAATAAATTTATAAATCTATAATATTTAAGCTGTATTAAAAGTAATTTTTTAATACAGCTTTTTTATATGGAAAAATTACGTTTATTATTCCTTTATTTCATAAATTATCAAGGAGTTAAACTAATAAAATAATCCATAATAATAAGGTAATAAGACTTAGGAGGAAAAATAGTATGAATAATAATTCTATGAATAATTATCAAAATTCAAGCAGCAGTGCTAGTATGAATAATAGTTCAAACAGCCAAATGACTAATGGAATGTCTCCACAACAAATTGATAGCAATATAGCTAACTATAAGAAGAAAAATTCAAGAAATTCTTCTCAAGGTTCATCACAAAACTCTATGCAATAGAGTAAAGAGAGGTAGCTTAATATATTTTAAGCTACCTCTTTTTTTATGTGTGCCCAGCATGGGCAACAACTTGACGGTGAAAGTCCGTTGTGGGCTTGGTAGTGGGAACCACT
>CAKVNP010000003.1 GCA_934777095.1 uncultured Clostridium sp.
TGATGGCGTAGAGGAAACACTCCTTCCCATTCCGAACAGGACAGTTAAGCTCTACAGCGTCGATGGTACTGCATGGGAGACCGTGTGGGAGAGTAGAACGTCGCCAGGTCCAACGAGGATCTTTAGCTCAGTTGGTTAGAGCAACCGGCTCATAACCGGTAGGTCCGGGGTTCGAGTCCCTGAAGGTCCACCATATTTGGGGGTATAGCTCAGTTGGGAGAGCACCTGCCTTGCACGCAGGGGGTCAAGAGTTCGAATCTCTTTATCTCCACCATAAAAGTTACGATTTATATCGTAACTTTTTTTTATTATATAAAATAAAAAGGTGTAGGAATTATGTTACATAGAGTTAAACAATTTTATTGGGCCATTACATCATATTTTAGAAAGACAGATGAAGAATATATTAATAAGTTTTTATCTAAAGATGAAAAGCTACTGTTTTATAAATTAAAACGTGGCGAGCAGCAGCATTCAATTAGAGTATGCAAAAATGCAATTAAGATATTAAATGAAAAACAATATAATATAGATGGAGAAATAATTGGGAAAGCAGCTTTATTACATGATGTAGGAAAAGGCGAGCATAATTTGAATGTAATGGAGAAATCCATTATGGTAATATTAAATAAAATGACTAATGGAAAGATAAAAAAATATGATAATATAAAAAGTATAGATATTTATTATAATCATGGTGAAAAAGGTGCAAAATTACTGCAATCAATAAATAGTTATGATGATAAATTTTTAGATGTAATAAAATATCATCATATGAATAATTCAATGAATAATAATGAATTATTGGATATAATAAAAGAAAGTGATAATATAAGTTAAAAGAGGGAAAAAATGAGTGCTGTAGACAGAAGAACTGAAATAACAGAAATGCTTTTTAATGAAAGCAGAGCAATAACTGGAACAGAGTTAGCTAATAAATTTGAAGTAACTAGACAGGTAATAGTTAAGGATATAGCTATCTTAAAAGCAGCTGGAATAAATATAATTTCTACTGCTTCAGGATATGTAATTCATGATAGCCTGGATAATAGAATAAAGAAAATGATAGCTGTAAATCATTCAGAAGAAGAAATGCATGAAGAATTAGAAATTGTAGTAAAGTATGGTGGAATAATTGAAGATGTAATAATAGAACATCCACTATATGGAGAGTTAAGAGCTGCATTGATGATTAAAAACTTAAATGATTTAAATAAATTCAAAAATTCTTTTAATGGAATAGAAGCAAAACCATTATCAGTACTTACTAATGGCGTTCATTTACATACTATATCTGCAGATTCAAAAGAAAATATGGATTTAATAACTAATGAATTAAAAGAAAAGGGATTTATTTTATAGAATGGGAGAGTAAAAATGGATTATGATGTTTTAGTATTAGGTGGAGGCATAATAGGGTGTGCTGCTGCTTATGAGTTATCAAAATACAACTTAAATATAGCTGTTATTGAAAAAGAGTATGATATAGCAGATGATATATCTTTTGTAAATACATCTATTGTATATGATGGATCAGAAACATCTAATAATGTTATGGCTGGTTTAGAATACATTGGTAATATTTTATTAGAGGATTTATGTGCTAAGTTTAATGTGCCATTTAAAAGATTAGGCGGATTAAGGGTAGTTAATGATGAAAATGGAGTATTAAAGCTTAATGAAATGTATAATAGAGCCATAAAAAGAGGGATAGATGGTGTACAACTTATAGATAGAGATACAATATTATCATTAGAACCCAATATTAATGAGGATATAAAGCTTGGTTTATATTCACAGAATGTTGCAATTGTAGCGCCTTATGATTTAGCTATAGCTTATGCAGAAGTTGCAGCAGATAATGGGGTTAATTTTAGGTTAGAAGAAGAAGTATTGAATATTGAAAATATCAATAAAGGTTTTAAAGTATTTACTAATAAAAATAAGTTTTCTTGTAAAGTAGTAATTAATACAATTGCTGATGAAATCTATATCAATGAACGTGGTGTAGTAAAAGGAAAAAATGAAGAAGCTGATGATGACTGCTTTAAAAATATGAGCTATATACTTATTGATAATAAATATGATAATAAATTAGAGAGAATAGTAACAAAGACATTTGATAAGGATACTTTTGTAGTATCAGCGCCAGTGATGAATGGCGGCTTATTAGTTGGGGTAAAGGATAATAAAAAAACAAGTCTAGATGATAATTTAGAGTATGCAGGTGAGATATTAAAACATTTAGATAAAAGTATTATTAATAATTTATTTAGGGAAAGCTATGATAAAGACTCTATAGAAATAGATGATAGTGAAGTTGATAAAGGATATATAAGTATAATAGGAACTCATTATGGAAAAATTACCTTAGCACCTGCTATTGCTAAAATGCTTTGTGATACATTGACTAGCAAATTAAATTGCTCACATAAGAAGAATTTCATTGATAAAAGAAGAGAAGTATATAGAAATAGGGAAATGAGCAGAAGTGAAATAAATGAAGCAATAAAAGTAGACAGCAGATATGGGAAAATAATCTGTGGATGTAATAATGTCAGTGAAGGTGAAATTGTAGATTGTATTAGAAGACCATTAGGAGCAAGAACTGTAAAAGGTGTAAAGAGAAGAACTGGCGCTGGCTTTGGCAGCTGTCATGGAGCAGCCTGTAATGAAAAGATAATTAATATATTAGCAAGAGAAATGGGCAAAAAAGTTACTGATATAGTAGATGATTCTAAAAATTCTACAATTATTACAAATAGAATTAAAGAATTTAAAGAGATATAGCATAGGAGGAATTATGGGAGAGAGTGCAATTTTTACTTCTGTGGTAAGAGTAAAAGGAAGCGAAAAGTATAAAGTAGTTCCAATAAAAACTAGCGCAGAAGTTGATAAAAAATTATGGATACAATTATCAAAAGTGATCAGCAGATTATATGTGAGCACGCCAATAAAAAGAGGCAGTATAATATGTAAAAATATATTAAATACTGGTGTTGATATAATTTGCACTAGAGATATAACTACAAAATAGATCAGAAAATGTTAACTAAAATAAAAATTGAAATATATTGACAAAAGATATAATAATATAATATATTTAAAGTATTAATATAATATATAAACCGTTGAAGAGGCTAGTAATAAGGTTATTGATTAAAGAGAGTTAGTGGTTGGTGTGAACTAATATCAAGATTTTATGAATCCACCTTGGAGGGACTGTGAGGAGCAGTACGGGGAAACACGTTAGTTCATATGAGTGGATAGTATATAAGGTTTTATATATTATCAATTAGGGTGGCAACACGGAGTCTTTCGTCCCTTTTATAGGGATGAGGCTCCTTTTTTATTTATAAAAAAATTCAATATATGGAGGAAATTATGTTAGATTTAAAATTTGTAAGAGAAAATCCAGAAGTAGTTAAACAAAATATAAGAAATAAGTTCCAAGATCAAAAGCTTCCTTTAGTTGATGAAGTTATAGCTTTAGATAAGGAAAATAGAACAGCTCAACAAGAAGCTGATTCATTAAGATCAAATAGAAAGTCAATTTCTAAAGAAATAGGATCTTTAATGGGCCAAGGAAAAAGAGAAGAAGCTGAAGAATTAAAGAAGAAAGTTAATGCACAAGCAGATCGTCTTGCAGAATTAGAAGCAAGAGAAGCTGAACTTCAAGAAAAAATAAGAGAAATAATGTTAGTTATACCTAATATTATTGATCCAAGCGTTCCAATAGGAAAAGATGATAGTGAAAATGTAGAAGTTGAAAAATTCGGTGAACCAGTAGTACCTGAATTTGAAGTTCCATACCACACTGAAATAATGGAAAAATTAAATGGAATAGATTTAGACAGCGCTAGAAAAGTAGCAGGTAATGGATTCTATTACTTAATGGGGAACATCGCTAGATTACAATCAGGAATTCTTTCATATGCAAGAGATTTCATGATAGATAAAGGATTTACTTACTGTATTCCTCCATTTATGATTCGTAGTGAAGTAGTAACTGGAGTTATGAGCTTTGCTGAAATGGAATCAATGATGTACAAAATTGAAGGTGAAGATTTATATCTAATTGGTACTAGTGAACACTCAATGATTGGTAAGTTCATCGATACTATAATCAAAGAAGATAACCTTCCTCAAACATTAACTAGTTACTCACCATGTTTCAGAAAAGAAAAAGGTGCTCATGGTATAGAAGAAAGAGGAGTATATAGAATTCACCAATTTGAAAAGCAAGAAATGATAGTTGTTTGTAAACCAGAAGAAAGTAAAGAATGGTTTGAAAAACTATGGAAATATACTGTAGAATTATTCCGTTCTTTAGATGTTCCAGTAAGAACTTTAGAATGCTGTTCAGGTGATTTAGCAGATTTAAAGGTTAAATCTATTGATGTTGAAGCTTGGTCTCCAAGACAAAAGAAATACTTCGAAGTTGGAAGCTGTTCAAACTTAGGTGATGCACAAGCAAGAAGATTAAAAATACGTGTAAATGGTAAAGACGGAAAATACTATGCACATACATTAAACAATACAGTTGTTGCTCCACCAAGAATGTTAATAGCATTCCTAGAAAACAACTTAAATGCTGATGGAACAATAAATGTACCAGTAGCATTAAGACCATACATGGGTGGAATCGAAGTAATAAAATAATTAATTAATAAAGTATCTGTATAAATATAAAGTTTATACAGATATTTTTTTATAGTGGAAGACATAAAATATAATTATTGACAAATATTGTGAATATGGTAAATTTAATATGGGTGGTATTGAATAAACCACACCATATTTTTATTATTTATGTTTGAAATTAATTTATGGCAGCTCATATCATTTTGAATGAGACTATAAAGTATCACTTCCTATATTTATTAAGGAGGGGATAATATTAAAATTGGTTTTATTGGAGCAGGGAAAGTAGGTTTTTCCCTAGGAAAATATTTTACAGAAAATAATATTAAGGTAACAGGATATTATAGTAAAAGTCAGTATTCCGCTAAGGAAGCTGCAGATTTTACAGGTACAAATGTGTATAGTGATATACAAAAGCTTATAAGCAATAGTGATACTATATTCATTACAACAAGTGATGAGGCAATTATTGATGTATGGGAACAAATAAAAACACTGCCTATAAAAAATAAATTAATTTGCCACTGTAGTGGTTCAATATCTTCAGATATCTTTTCAAATATAAGTAAGTATGGTGCTTACGGCTATTCTATTCATCCGATGTTCGCTATTTCGGACAAATATAATTCTTATAAAGATTTATCAAAAGCATTTTTTACAATTGAAGGACATGAAAAATTTACTCAGGATTTTTTAGAAATTTTTAATTCATTAGGCAATAAAGCCATAATAATTTCTAATGAAAACAAGCCCTTATATCATGCTGCAGCAGTAACTGTCAGCAACCTTGTAAGCGGGCTTATTAACAATGGAATATCTTATTTAGAACAATGTGGTTTTTCTCAGGAGATGGCTATAGAAGCACTATATCCATTAATAGAAAATAATATTACCAACATAAAGAAACAAGGTGTAATAAAAAGTTTAACTGGACCTGTAGAGCGAGGCGACGTCCAGACTATAAAAAATCATTGTGATATTTTAGGTGAAGATAGAGAGTTATATAAAATGTTGTCTAAAAATATATTAAAAATTGCTGAGATAAAGAATAAGAAAAAGGATTATAAGAAAATAAGAGAATATTTAGGAGAGTAGTTATGAAAAATACAGCAGTAACATTTAAAGACGCAAAGAAAAATGGAGAAAAGCTAGCAATGCTTACAGCATATGATTATTCAACAGCTAAGTTAATGGATGAGTCAGGAATTAATGGCATACTTGTAGGAGATTCTTTAGGAATGGTATGTTTGGGTTATGAAGATACTTTATCAGTAACCATGGAAGATATGATTCATCATTCAAAAGCTGTAGCAAAAGGATGCAAAAATACTTTAGTAGTTACTGATATGCCATTTATGTCATATCAGACTTCCGTATATGATGCTGTAGTGAATGCAGGAAGGCTAATGAAAGAGGGACGAGCTCATGCAGTTAAACTAGAAGGTGGAGTTGAAGTAGCAGATAAGATAGAAGCTATAGTTAAAGCATCTATTCCAGTTATGGGGCATATAGGATTAACACCTCAATCTGTAAATGCATTTGGTGGATTTAAGGTTCAAGGAAAAGATGAAGAGGCAGCTCAAAATTTAATAGAAGCAGCGTTAGCAGTAGAAAAGGCTGGAGCCTTTGCAGTAGTTTTAGAATGTGTTCCAGCAAAGCTTGCAAAGCTAATAAGCGAAAAGCTGACTATTCCAACTATAGGAATTGGAGCAGGAGCAGGCTGTGATGGACAAATTCTTGTTTATCAAGATATGTTAGGCATGTATAAGGACTTTACGCCTAAATTTGTAAAGACATACGAAAATATCGGAGAAAAGATGCAAAGCGCATTTAATAATTATATATCAGAAGTAAAAGAAGGTGTTTTTCCAGCAGAAAAGCATAGCTTTAAAATAAGTGATGAAGTTTTAGATAAATTATATTAATAGGGGTATTGAAATGAAGGTTGTAGATAGTATTTATGATGTAAGAAAACAAGTTGAAGAATGGAAAAGAGAAGGATTAGAAGTAGGATTTGTACCAACTATGGGATATCTTCATGAAGGGCATCAAAGCTTAATAAATAGGGCACATAAGGAAAATGATAAAGTAGTAGTAAGTATTTTTGTAAATCCAACTCAATTCGGGCCTAATGAAGACCTAGACACATATCCAAGAGATTTAGCAAGAGATAGTGAAATCTGTAAAAATGCAGGAGCTGATTTAATTTTTCATCCAGAGGCTAAAGAAATGTATAAAGAAGATTTTTGTACATTTGTAAATATACAAGAGCTTTCAGAAGGCTTATGTGGAAAAAGCAGACCTATTCATTTTAGAGGTGTATGTACAGTCGTAAGCAAATTGTTTAATATTGTTCAGCCTAATAGAGCTTATTTTGGGGAAAAGGATGCACAACAATTAGCAATTATTAAAAGGATGGTTAGAGATTTAAACTTTAATATAGAAATTGTAGGCTGCCCAATAATTAGAGAAGAAGATGGACTAGCTAAGAGCTCAAGAAATACTTATTTATCTGTGGAAGAAAGAAAAGCAGCAACTATATTAAATAAATCTTTGTTAAAGGCAAAGGCAGCAATAAATGATGGTGAAAAAGATGTAAAAAAAGTTATCACATTAATTACAGAAAATATAAATACTGAAAAATTAGCTAACATTGATTATGTAGAAATTGTAGATAGTATTTCGCTAAAGAAAGTAGATTCAATAGAAAAATCCGTATTGGTAGCTATAGCTGTTTATATTGGCAAGACAAGATTAATTGATAATTTTACTTATGAGGTTTAAAGAGGGGGAAATACACATGAAATTAAATATGTTAAAAGCAAAAATCCATAGAGCAACAATTAAGCAGGCAGCTTTAGATTATGTAGGAAGTATTACAATTGATGAGGAATTATTAGAGGCAGCAGGTATTATTGAGTATGAAAAAGTACAGATAGTTGATGTTGATAATGGGGCAAGATTTGAAACTTATGCTATTGCAGGTGAAAGGGGCTCAGGAATGATCTGTTTAAATGGTGCAGCTGCCAGATGTGTGCAAGTTAATGATAAAATAATTATTATGACTTATTGTGAAATGGATCAAGAAGAGGCTGCAGCTCATAAGCCAAAAGTTGTTTTTGTGGATGAAGAAAATAAAGTTAGCAGAATAACAAACTATGAAAAACATGGACAACTAAGCAAAGACTTTATTTAGTTTTTGGTAATAGGATATCAATGAGGAATGATGAAGTGAGAAATTTATAGCTCACTTTATCACTTTTCATTGGAATAAGTTTATTAAGAAATTTAATTAATATAAAAAAAATAAAAAAATATGCAAAAAAGTGTTGACGTTTGTTTATATGGCTGATATAATAATTTTTGTCGAGGAGAGATGGTCGAGCTGGCTTAAGGCACCGGTCTTGAAAACCGGCGTGCGTGTGAGCGTACCGTGGGTTCAAATCCCACTCTCTCCGCCATAAAGCAATTAGCAATAGTTAATTGCTTTTTTTATTGCTTTAAAGTTAGTTTACATAAAAAAGACAGCTGCTAACAGCTGTCTTTTTTATTATTTAATTAATGAATTTAAATCAGCAAGGGTTGAATTCATTTTATCATCTAAAGCATTAGCTTTTTTTATGTGTCCGTCTAAATTAGATATTATATTATTAGTAACAGATTCTATAGCATTCATTTTTCTTTCATTCTCAGATAAGATTGCATCTTGCTTTTTCATAGTAGCAATTAATGCATTTACGTTATTGTCAGTAAGTAAAATATTTTCTAATGATTCATCTAAAGTTTTAGAAGCATCTATCGTAATATTAACACCTTTTTCAACTACGTCATTGCTAACTTTAGAATTATTTAACACTGCGTCAGTTTCAGTCTTTATTCCATTTATTAAATTAGATATATCAGTTGTATTTTGTTTTGTAATTTCAGCAAGCTTTCTAATTTCATCTGCAACTACCGCAAAACCTTTACCATGTTCACCAGCTCTAGCAGCTTCAATAGCAGCATTTAAGGCAAGTAAATTAGTTTGATTAGCTATATTATTGATTATATTTGTGATATTACTGATTTCATTATAACTGTTAACTAATTCCCTAATACTTTTATATGTTTCTTCATTTTGTTTTTGAAGAGTTTCAATTATTGTAACGATATCATTAATAGCATTTTTACTATCTTTTGATTTATCAACAGAAATAGTAGTGCTTTCTAATAATGTTGTAGAATTAGCTGCAAATTGAGCTTTTATTTCTTGCAGTGAAGAATTAATTTCATGCATTTCATTAATATTTCTTATAACAGTATCAGATAGATCTTGTAGTTTTGTATGTTCATTGTTTATTTCATTATGTTTAGTAATTGTTTCTGAAAGATTATTTATAGTTAGTTTAATAGTATCTGATGAGAAACTATTTGTTTCTGGTGCTGGCTTAACGCTTTTTTCTTCAACAGTATTTGGAAAAGCGTTTTCTTTATTTCTTTTAAATAACATGGTAGTCCTCCTAATAACTTCAATTATGGTATTATTTTATAAATGGTATAAGTAAATAGTCGTAGAATATTAGGAAAAAGTTTATATTTATGGCGTTAAAAAAAAAATAAATAAAAATGTTGACATAAATAGAAAGCGCTGATATAATAATCTATGTCAAGGAGAGATGGTCGAGCTGGCTTAAGGCACCGGTCTTGAAAACCGGCGTGCGTGTGAGCGTACCGTGGGTTCAAATCCCACTCTCTCCGCCATTAAAACTTAAAATAATATTTTAAGAGGGCATATGGAGAAATACTCAAGTGGCTGAAGAGGCGCCCCTGCTAAGGGCGTAGGTCGGGCAACTGGCGCCCGGGTTCAAATCCCGGTTTCTCCGCCATAAAGCATCTAATGAAAATTAGATGCTTTTTCTGTTATATAAAAATAATTATTAGAAAATAAAAGAATATATGTAATAAATTTTATTGTAAACGTAGACTGTAAATGATATACTTTTTTTAGTAGAAATATAAAAGGACTAGGAGATGAGAAATATGGATAAAAAATATGTAGTAGGTGTAGATTTAGGTGGAACTAAAATTTATACAGCATTAGTAGATTTAGAAGGTAAAATAATAAAAGAAAAAGTAGTTGAAACTTTAGCTGCTGAAGGTGAAGAAGCAGTTTTAGCAAGAATAAAAAATACTATTGATTATGTTATTGAAGGAACAGATATAGACTTAATCAAAGCAATAGGTATTGGATCACCTGGTCCATTAGATGCTAAAAAAGGAATAATAGTAGAAACTCCTAATTTACCATTTAAGAATTTCGAATTAGTTAAAAATATAAAGGAAAAGTATCAGTTGCCAACATATTTAGATAATGATGCCAACGCAGCTACTTTAGGTGAGTTCATGTTCGGAGCTGGAAAGGGTACCGAAAATATGATTTACATGACTGTAAGTACTGGAATTGGCGGTGGTGCTATACTTAACGGTAAAATATATAGGGGAAGCACAGGTAATGCATTAGAAGTAGGTCATACTACTATAGTAAAAGATGGAGCTAGATGTGGATGTGGAAACATAGGTTGCGCAGAAGCTATGGCATCAGGAACAGCTATAGGAAAAAGAGCTAAAGAAGCAGTAGCAACTAATGTTGAAACTGCATTAAAGAACTATGATAATGTTACTTCAAAAGAAGTATTTATTGAAGCTGCTAAAGGTGATAGAGTAGCTAAAGAAATATTAACAAACTGCTTAAGCTACTTAGGAATCGCAGTATCTAATGTTATTTCAAGCTTTGACCCTGAAAAGGTAGTTATCGGCGGTGGAGTAATAAATGGTGGTGACATCGTATTAGAATCTGTTAAAGCTGAAGTAAGCAAAAGATGTATGAAAACATATGTTGATTTCTGTTCAATAGAAAAAGCTAAGCTTGGTGGACAAGCTGGAGTTTTAGGAGCAGCAGCATTAGCAATAACTGAAAAATAATTAATTTAATTTTGATACTGTATTAAAGTGAAAAAATTCATTTTAATACAGTATTTTTTTGTAAAAATAATGGAAGCCGTAGTATTATTAATGTAGGGGATTATTTTAAGAGGGGTTAGTAAATGATATACGGGAAAAATATTTATTTAAGAGAGATATTAAAAGAAGATATAGAAGAAGCATATGATTTATGTTCAGATAAAGAAGTATTAAAGTATAGTGAAGCAGAAGGAAACTTAATTTCTAAAAAACATTATTTAGATAGTTTTACTTATTTAAATAAACCAAATGAAAGAAGGTTCGTAGTAGTAAATAATGAGGGAAGTATAGTTGGGGTTGCTTCCTATAGCCATTCGCAATTTGTTGAAGATGTATTTATTATCAGTTTAGTAATTGGACGAAAATATTGGCGTAGAGGATATGGCAGCGAAGCTATAAATATACTATTAAATTATTTATTTAAAAGGAAAAGAGCACACAGAGTTGAACTAGAAGTAGTGAAGGAAAATATAGCAGCAGTAAATTGCTATAAAAAATGTGGATTTATACAAGAGGGAATAAAGAGGGAAAAGTATTATTATAAAGGAAAATATTTAGATACGATTGTTATGGGAATACTAAAACAAGAATTTACAGCAATGAGGAGTAAAGCATGAGTATAAGATTTATTTTTGGAAGAGCAGGTACAGGAAAAAGCCAATTCTGCTTAAAACAAATAGATAAGAAAATAAATAGTGAGGGAAACAATAAATTAATTTTATTAGTGCCAGATCAATATACTTTTCAAAGTGAAAAGAAGCTGCTAGAGTTTTCTGGTGAAAAGTCATTATTAAGAACTGAAGTATTAAGTTTTAAGAGAATGGCTTTAAGAGTTTTTGATAAGGCAGGCGGAAGAACAGAAAATGTTATTGAAGATTCAGGAAAGAGCATGCTTATATATAAGCTTTTAAAAGAAAATATTGATGATTTAAATTATTTTAAAAAGATAAGCAAGCAACAGGGGTTTGTTGGAATAATTTCAAAAACAATAACAGAGTTTAAGAAGTATAATATTTCCCAGGAAAACTTAGAAAATAAGAAAGAGGAAATAGAGGATGGAGAATTAAAAAACAAAGTTAATGATTTAGCATATATTTTTGAGAAATTTAATAACAGCCTTCATGAAAATTATATAGATTCGGATGATGTTTTATCATTGCTTGCAGAGAAACTTGAAAATAGTGATTTATATAGGGATGCAGAAGTATGGATAGATGAGTTTACCACATTTACTCCACAACAGCTTGAAATAATTAAAATATTAGGTAAGAGATGCAGGAGAGTGAATATTACTTTATGTAATAATGCGGCAGATGAAGCAGATACAGATATATTTGATTCCATAAGGAATACAGAAAACAAGATATTAAAAATGATGCAGGATAATAATATAGCATATGAAAATCCAATAGATTTAAATAAAGGTATTCCTTATAGATTTAGCAGAAGTGATGAATTAGCTCATATGGAGCAGAACTTTTATTCATATCCATATAAGATTTATCATGGCAGTGTAAATGACATAAGATTATATAAAGCTAATAATAGTTATAGTGAAATAGAATGGATCGCTAATGATATTCTTAAATTAGTCAGGGATAAAGGATATAGGTACAATGATATAGCTGTAGTATGCAGGGATATTGATAACTATGATAAGATAACCTCAGTAATTTTTAATGAATATAACATACCATATTTTTTAGATAAGAAGAGGGAGATATTAAGTAATCCATTAGTAGTACTTATTCTATCTTCTTTAGAGATAATAACTTCAAATTGGTCTTATGAAAGTGTATTTAAATATATTAAAAGTGGCTTGATAAAATTAGATAGAGAATATATTGATAAATTAGAAAACTATATTTTGGCTAATGGAATAAAGGGTTATAAATGGTCTATTGATATACTTGAAGGAAAAGAAGAGCCTACAAAAGAGGAAATAGAAATAGCTGAGATAATGCAGGAAGTTAGAACGCCAATAGTAAATCTTCATCAAAAAATAGGTAAGGAGACAACTATAAGAAAATACTGTATAGCCATATACGAGCTTCTAGTAGAAATACAAGCATTAGAAACAGTAAATGAATGGATTAAGGAATTTGAAGAGCTTGGACTTCAAGATAAGGTAAAGGAATATAGTCAGGTGTCTAAAATAGTAATGGGCATATTAGATCAAGCTGTAGAAGTATTAGATGGCCAAAGAGTAGATGTAAAGACTTTTACAAAAATATTGACTTCAGGTTTTGAGGAACATGAAGTAGGCGTAATTCCTATGGCATTAGATCAAGTAAACATTGGAGATATAGCTAGAATAAAAGGTCGAGATGTGAAAGCCTTATATATAGTAGGGGCAAATGATGGTGTATTACCTTCTGCCAGCAAGGAAGAGGGGATTCTTTCTGACCTAGATAGAACAAAGCTTAAGGAAATGGGGTTGGAATTAGCCTCTGATACAAGAAGCAGAATTTTTGAAGAGCAATTTATGGTATATACTGCACTTACAATTCCTTCTGAATACTTAATGATAACTTATCCTATGGCTGATTTTGAGGGAAAATCATTAAGGCCATCAATAATTATACCTAAAATAAAGAAAATCTTTAAAGGTTTAAAAGAAGAAAGTGAAATATATAATTTCTTAGTACAAGATGATAAATATAGTAAGATAACTGCACCTACACCTACATTTAATGAAATGGTAGTTGCTATTAGAAGAGACTTTGAAAAAGAGGAAATAGAAGAGTATTGGGCTGAAGCATATAAGTGGTTTGAAGAAAGTGAACAGTTTAAGCAGAAAACAAAGACTATTTTTAAAGGATTGACATATTCTAACCTAGTTGAAAATATACCAAGAGAAAAAATAAAAGAGCTTTATATAAATGATAATGGAAAGCTGATGTTCAGTGTATCAAGATTAGAAAAATACGCTCAATGCCCATTTGGATATTATGTTCAATATGGATTAAAGGCTAAGGATAGAAAAATATATGAGTTTTCTGCACCGGATTTGGGATCTTTTATGCATGATATATTAGATAAATTTACTGATAAGATAAGAAGGGAAAAAATATTATGGTCTGATCTGTCTAAAGAAAAGTGCAGCGAGATAATAAATGAATTAGTAGATACTAAATTAAAAAATGAAGAAAATTCAATCTTGAACAGCAGTAAAAAATATCAATATTTCTCTAATAGATTTAAAAGAATAATTACTAAATCTGTAACTGTTATTTCAGAACAGATGAGAAGAGGAGAATTTGATATTTATAAAAATGAATTTGATTTTGGAGATTTTAAGGATGCAGAGCCAATTACTCTTACGCTGCCATCTAAAGAAGAAGTATATCTTCAAGGAAGGGTAGATAGAATTGATAAGGCAGTAATAGACGGAGAAACATATATAAGAATAGTAGATTATAAATCAGGGTCAAAATCATTTGATTTAAATGAACTTTATTATGGATTGCAGATCCAGCTTTTAGTATATCTTGATGCAATACTTAAAAACTCACAGCATATCTTAAAAACACAATGTATGCCAGGGGCAATTTTGTATTTTAAGATAGATGATCCAATTATCAAATCTAAAAAGGCTTTAGAAGATGATGAAATAAAAGAAGAAGTGCTTAAAAAATTAAAGATGAATGGTTTATTATTAAAGGATGCTAAGTTGGTTAAGGCAATGGATAATTCTATGGAGACATACTCGCTTATTATACCAGCAGCATTTAAGAAGGATGGAGATTTTTCAAGCACTAGTTCTGTTGTTACTGAAGAGCAGTTTGATATATTAAGAAAGTATGTTAATGAAAAGATGATACAGTTATGTGATGAAATGCTTAGTGGAAATATAAAGATAGAGCCATGTAAATCTCAATCAGTAACATATTGTGACGATTGGGATTAGTCATCAGTATGCCAGTTTGATACTTCAATTAAGGATAATAACTATAAAGTTATTTTAAAGAAGAAGAAAGAAGATATTTGGAAGAGCATGATAAATAAGATTAAAGAGGAGGATAAAGAGTAGCTATGGGAGAAACAAGATGGACAGATGAGCAGCTGCAGGCGATTAAAACAAGGCACTGTAATCTGCTGGTAGCGGCAGCTGCTGGCTCAGGAAAGACGGCAGTATTAGTTGAAAGAATTATCAGGATTATTACAAATGAAGAAAATCCCGTAGATATAGATAAGCTTTTAGTAGTTACTTTTACTAGTGCAGCAGCTGCTGAAATGAGAGAAAGAATAGCAGCAGCAATATCAAAGGCCTTAGAAAGTAATCCAAGTTCTAAACAGCTTCAAAAACAGCTTACTTTATTAAGCAGAGCTAATATTACAACAATGCATTCGTTTTGTTTAGATGTAATAAAGAACTATTTTTATACGATAGATTTAGATCCTAGTTTTAGGATTGCTGATGATACAGAAATGACTTTGATGAAAGCTGAAATTATTGAAGATATATTTGAAGATTTATATGAAAATGAAGATGAAGAATTTAAAGCATTAGTAGAAGCTTATAGTACTTCTAGAGATGATGAAAGGCTAAAAGATATAATATTAAATCTTTATAAATTCTCCATGAGTGGTCCTTGGCCAGAACAGTGGATTGAGGAAAAAGCAGCAGAGTTTAATATTAAGTCCTTAGAGGAATTAAATGAAACTAACTGGGTAGCTGTATTAAAAGAAAATATAAAAATTGAAATATTAGGGTTTATAAATATGTATCACAAGGCAATAGAGTTAATTAAGGATACAGATGGATTGGAGCCTTATTTAGATACATTTACTGAAGATTTAGCTTATATAGAAAATATTAATGAATCATTAGACCATGGATTAGCGGAAATATATAGTGCATTAAATAGTATAAGATTTTCTAAGCTAAAGACAGTTAGAAAGAATCAAGTAGCTGATGAAGACGCTCAAAATACTGTTAAAGCAATCAGAGATGGAGTAAAGAAAAAAATAAAGAGCTTAATAGAAGATAGTTTTACCTTTACGCCAGAAGAAAGCCTTCAAGGAATACAGGATGTTTATCCATTTATGAGAAAGATAGCTGAAATCACTCTTGATTTTATGCATAAGTTCAATGAAAGAAAAAGGGAAAAGAATTTATTAGATTTTAACGATTTAGAGCATTTATGCTTAAAGATATTAATAGATAAAGATGAACAAGGCAATATAGTGCCTTCTAATTTAGCAGAGCATTTTAAGGAATTCTTTGATGAAGTACTTGTAGATGAATATCAAGATTCAAATAATGTACAGGAAACCATTATTGATCTTGTTTCAAGAAAAAATGATGATGGGCCTAACGTATTTATGGTTGGCGATGTTAAGCAGAGTATCTATAGATTCAGGCAGGCAAAACCAGAATTATTTATTGATAAATATTTAAGATATAGTCTTGCAGAAGGCTCTAGAGAAAGAAAAATCCAGCTTTATAAAAACTTCCGAAGCCGTATGGAGGTAGTTGATGGAGTAAACTTTATCTTTAAGATGCTGATGTCAGAAACAGTTGGTGAACTAGAATATACTGATGAAGAAGCACTTAACTTAGGAGCAGCATATAAGGAAAATGATGATGAAAATGCAATAGCTGGCGGTGAAATAGAACTTCATATTTTAGACAAGTCAGGTGCTGATATAAAAGGAGAAACAGCAGAAGAGGAAGTAGAAGAAACTGAAGAAGAAGAAACTATTGATGCAATAGCTTTAGAAGCTAAGATAGTAAGCCAGAGAATTAAAGAGCTTTTTGAGCCGAAAGATGGCAAGAAATTTAAGGTATTTGATAAAGATACAAAAGAGTATAGGGATATAAGGTACAAGGATATAGTTATACTTTTAAGAGCAACTAAGAATTGGGCAGAAGTATTTTTAGACCAATTAGGTTCAGAAGGTATACCTATATATGCAGATACAGGCAGTGGATATTTTGAATCAATAGAAATTAGAACGATTATGGCACTGCTAAAAATTATAGATAATCCATTACAGGATATACCAATGTTATCTATTTTGAGATCACCAATAATGGGCTTTACTGATGAAGAGCTTACAGAGCTTAGAATAATAAATAAAGAAAGCTATTATTATGAAATTATAAAGGATGTAGCTGAAGATAAATATGAAACTAATAATGAATTAAAAGAAAAGTGCCTTAAAGTAATTAATGATCTAGATAGATGGAGAGACAGGGCAATATATACTCCAATAGATGAATTTATCTGGTATCTATATATGGATACAGCATATTACGGATACGTAGGAGCAATGCCTAATGGAACTTTAAGACAGGCCAATTTAAAGATATTATTCCAAAGGGCAAAGCAATATGAAAGCACTAGCTTTAAAGGTTTATTCAATTTTATTAATTTTATTAATAAGCTAAGAAAATCATCTGGCGATATGGGAAGTGCTAAAATTTTAGGTGAAAATGAAGATGTAGTTAGAATTATGAGTATTCATAAGAGTAAGGGGCTTGAATTCCCAGTTGTATTTACTTGTGGTACAGGAAAGCAGTTTAATTTAATGGATTTAAGTAATCCGATTTTATTCCATGAGGAATTAGGTCTTGGTCCTGATTATGTTAATCTGCAGACTAGAAATTCATATACAACCTTAGCAAAAGAAGCAATTAAAAAGAGAATAAGGATGGAAACATTG
The DNA here is from genome assembly GCA_934777095.1 of uncultured Clostridium sp. Lineage (GTDB taxonomy): Bacteria > Bacillota > Clostridia > Clostridiales > Clostridiaceae > Clostridium. The sequence continues at coordinate 17,317 of CAKVNP010000003.1, forward strand.
TCTGAAGAAATGAGAATACTTTATGTTGCATTTACTAGGGCAAAGGAAAAACTGATTATTACAGGAGCTACTAGAGATTTAGAAAAATCAATCAAGAATTGGCTTAGTGCAGCATCATTAGATGAAAATGTAGTATTGCCATCTGAAGTACTAAAGGGGAAATCATATTTAGATTGGATAGCTATGGCTATGTGTAAACATAGAAATGGGGAACCCCTTAGAGAGTATGTTGGTGGATTTAATGACCCAATAGTTAACGACTTTTCCACATGGAAGGTCCAATTGTGGAGTAAAAATGACTTAATTGGGGATAAAAATTTACAGCCTGTGGATGAATCTTCAGAAAAAGACTTGTGTATAACTTCTAAAAATACACTTGTGGATAAAGAAATAAGCAGAAGGCTAGGTTTTGTTTATAAGTTTGCTGAAGGAACATTACTTCCAAGTAATGTGTCTGTTTCAGATTTAAAGAAAAAGGATTTTGAATATGATGATGAAGCAGAAACATTAAATATGTATAAAGAAGAGGATGTTATTAAGCCTAAGTTCCTACAAGAGGAAAAAGGTTTTTCACCAGCTGAAAGAGGAACTATTGTCCACTATGTAATGCAGAAGCTGGACTTAGATAAAGTCAATTCAAAAGAAGAAGTTAGGGCACAGATAAATGAAATGGTCTTACAAAAATCATTAACTAAAGAAGAGGCAGCAATAGTAAGGGAAGATAAAATATATAGATTCTATAAAAGTGATTTAGGACAAAGGTTATTAGCTGCTTATAAAAAAGATGAGATAGTGCGTAGAGAACTGCCTTTCTTTACATATATCAGCAGCAGAGAAATTAATCCTGATCTTAGTAAAGATGATTATGAAAATGAATTAGTAAGACTGCAGGGAATAATTGATGGATTCTTTGTAGAAGATGGAGAAATAATTTTATTTGATTATAAGACTGACTATGTTGAAGCGGGAAAAGAAGAAGAAATAGTTGAAAGATATAAAATACAAATGAAATACTATAAAGAAGCATTACAGAAAATAACTGGCTTAAAGATAAAAGAAATATATTTATACTTATTCTATATAAATAAACCGGTAAAAGTTGAAATATAATTTTTATCTTAAAGATTAATAAAAAAGATGTTGTAAAGTAAATAACTTTACAACATCTTTTTTGATAAATATTCTCTTGCTAAGCATAAAAGCTGTTCTTTTGTATTTATATCTTTATTATCAAGTACTTGTTCTAATAAATAATTTAATATTTCACCAAGAATCTTACCAGGCTGAATATTTAGTTCAGAAACTAATATTGAGCCATTTACTGCTAAATCTTTAATAGTTAAAGGTTCTCCTTCGGCTATAAAAGAATTAACCTTTTTATCTATATAATCTACTTTAGCTAGGAATGGTACTGGATTCCAAAGTGAATTAATATCTGCTCTCTGTAAATTAAATAAAGTATTAATATTTTTAATGCCAACATTATTTAATAGTCTTTTAATATCACCATCACTAGGCATTTGATCAGGATATAGGACTAAATGATATTTAATTATTACAGATACTGAATTAACTGTATTATTATCAAATTTAAATCTTTTAAGTATTGGAACTACCATATCTGCTCCTGCTTCGCTATGGCCTGGAAAATAATAATGACCATTAGGCAGTTGAGTTAGGGTTTTAATTTTTCCTATGTCATGAAATAAAGCTGATAATCTTAATAATAAATCTTCTTTAGTATTATTTAGAACATTTAAAGTATGCTCATATACATTTTTATTATGGTTATTGCATAATGGGGTATAATTTATCAAATCGGTTATTTCAGGCAAAATTATTGCTAAGATGCCAGTTTCATTTAAGAGCTCTATACCTGTAACAGCATTAGGTGAAATTAAAATTTTACAAAATTCATCTCTAATACGCTCCATGCTGATGTTTTTTATTAATTTAGCATTAGTTTTAATAGCTTTTAATGTTGAAGGTTCTATAGAGAAGCCTAATTGGCAGCTAAAACGTATAGCTCTAAGCATTCTAAGTGCATCTTCCTGGAAGCGCTTATCAGCATCTCCTACTGCACGTATTATTTGATTATTTAAGTCTTCAAATCCATTGAAGTAATCAATTAAACCAGCCTTATCGTTATAAGCAAAAGCATTAATAGTAAAATCACGTCTTGCTAAATCTTCTTTAATATTAGTAACAAATTGGACATCTGAAGGATGCCTATTATCTAAATATCTGCCTTCTGTACGATAAGTAGTAACTTCGTAATTTTCACCTTCTATTATTACGGTAACTGTACCATGCTGAATACCAGTAGGAATAGTCTTCTTAAATAAGCTTTCAGTAATATTAGGCAGCGCTGAAGTAGTGATATCGTAATCTTCTGGAGCTCTACCCAATAATGCATCACGAACGCAGCCACCAACCATAAAAGCTTCAAAGCCACTTTCATAATATTTATCTATAATCATTTTGACTTTAGTAGGTATATTGATAGTCATAATTATTCATCCTTTAATATTTAATATGTAATATTTTATCATAACTAAAATTATATTTCTTTAATCTAATAAAAATATACCTTCTAAAATAATTAATTTATTATTACGGTAGTATCATTAGGAATATTATCATAAATCCATTTAGCATCTTCAGTATCAAGTCTGATGCAGCCATGTGATGCTGGAACGCCAAGGGTATTATCTACTATTTCATCTTGGTCTTCATCATAAGGCAATGAATGAAATAGATAATCTCCTAAAAATTGAACCCAGTACTTGCCGCCTTGTTCATATTGTTCAGAATAAAACCATTCACCCCGATCAGTAACTTTAAAAATACCAGTTGGTGTAGGCTCTGAAGCAATTCCAGTAGAACATTCATAATTGCGCATTAAGTCCCAGTTGTTACAAGAGCCATTATAAATATAAACAAGCTGCTGTTCTTCATTAACATAAATTAAGTAATTGGTAATACTTTTTATATTAGAAATATTAATATTATTTATTGAAACATTTTCTGACATAACAGTAGCAGTATCAGTAGTTTCTGAAGCAATAGAAGCTAAATAATTATCTTTAAGCTGTTCAACTTTATTTATTTTAGATAATATTTCGGCATCACTTTCTCCTAAGATTGAAGAATCAGCATTTGATAATAAGTCTATAGCCTTAGTATAGTAATCATCTTCTACAAGCTCATCAGCTTCATTAAACAATTCATTTCTATAGCAATCTTTACATTTATTAATTAGCGTCTGCGCAGCACTATAACATTCAGCGTTATTTTCGGGAATTTTATTTAATAAATCTAAAGCCTCTGAATAACTTCCTGAATTACAGTAGCTTTCAGCTATTTCAAGAAATGAGTTACATGAATAATCAGTTGTAGGAGTATATGATGGATCTAAGGTTAAAATCATCTTCTCTAAAGAAGGACTTAATATTTGGTAAGTATCTATTTCTTTTAGTATTGTTAAAGCATTTTCTGTAGTAATTCTACCATTTTCTATTTCAGAAGAAATAATGCTTACAATAGAGGTAAAATATTCTTTTAAATTCATAGTAATACTTTTAGATTTCAGTTTGGTAATTAGATTATCAGTATTAAATAGCTCTTTTGCTGTATCAAAATCGCAGTTATTAAATGATGAATAAAACTTATTAATGTAAGAATTGTAGCTTTTATTAATATAATAAGTTGAAGCAGTTAGTACAGCAATAATAGCAGCAATAATAGTGATAAGTTTAAAAGGACTATTTTTTTTATGTTTAAAATATTTTTGCAAAATAATTCCTCCTAAAATTAGTATATATAAATGATTGACAATAAAATAAAAAAATAAACATAAAAAATTAAGAAAAAATTGAATTAAATAGAAAAAAAATGGTAAAATAATGATATTATCATTAATTATGATAATAATTATTATAGAAAGGAGAGTATTATTAGAACTAATATGAGCAGAAATAATTGTAATAATAATAATAATCCTGTAATAATAAAAGACGATGAATTTGATAAGGATGAGTATGTTGTTAATATAATTCATGATTTAAGAAGTCATGTGAATGTTATATTATCGGCAGAGCAAATAATGGAACACAGCATAGATGAAAGTAAGGAAGAAACTAAATATCTTGAAATGATTAGAAGAAGTAGTTATAAAATGCTGAAGCTTATAAATAATATTATTGATACTGACAGGCTTGGAAACGATTATTATATTTTAAATAAGCAAAATACAGAGATAGTATCATTATTAGAAAATACTATTGGTGAAATAGCTAAGTATGCAGCAAAGAGAAATATTAATTTAATCTTTGATACAAATGAAGAAGAGTGCGAAGTTGTAATCGATTCAGACGCTATAGATAGAGTATTAATGAATCTTTTATCAAATGCAATTAAATTTTCCAATGATGATAGTAATATTTATATTAATTTATATGTAGCAGAAAATGAAGTAAGTTTTTCCGTTAAAGATGAGGGTTGTGGCATTTCTAAGGATGAAATTGATAAAATATTTAATAGATTTTATCAAGCTACTAAAGCTAGAAACAGCTTTAGTGGAAGTGGCATAGGATTAAATTTAAGTTATTATTTAGTTAAGGCACATGGTGGTAACATAATAATCAAAAGCGAATTGAACAAAGGATCTGAATTTAAGGTAATATTACCTAGAAGTGAAGAAAAGCCGGGAAAAACAATTGAAAATAAAAATTTAGAAGGACTAAGTGAAAAGATAGAAATAGAGTTTTCAGATATACAATAATATTTAAGTTTGGCAGGAGATAATAAATAGAATTTTTTATTTCTTGCTAAATTAAGGCGTTTATGATAATATAATGTTGTTAAAAATATTTGGAGCGTTAGTTAAACGGATATAACACGCCGCTACGGACGGCGCATTAAGGGTTCGATTCCTTTACGCTCTGCCATCAGCACTCATTTATTAATTAAATGAGTGTTTTTTTTATGCCATTGGTTAAATTAATAGTAGATTAATAAATTAAGGTGGAATAATAAGATGAGTATATTAATTAACCAGCTAGATGATCATAATGAAGCCAATATTATGGCCTCTATTAATAATAATATACAAAAAGTAGTTTTCTTATATACAAAGGACCAAATGGCTTTGATGGAAAGTTTAGCAGCTTATTATAAATTAAATTTTTCTAAAATTGAAGTTGAATTAAATTTAGTTAATATAGGAGATACAAAGCAGCTTAATGAAATAGTAAGTAGATATGAAGGAAAAGAGCTAATTGTAAATCTTACAGGTGGAAAGCGGATAAATTCATTAATACTGCTTAATATATGTAGAGAGAAAAATATACAATCAATATATATAGATATAAAAAATAAGATATCATATAAATTTGCAGACCAAATAACTTTTGAAGAAGCAGAAATAAAAGATTTAGATATTGATTCAATAATTAAAACTACAGGTGGAAAAGTAATTGAAGATTCATCTGATTTATGTAAAAAAGATGATTTAGTTTATCTTTCAAAAGAAATATATCATAATTTAAATTTATGGAATAAACATAAGCTTAAATTATATGATTCATCTATAATTAAGCATGATGAAATAGATTCTTCCAAGATATACATTATAAAAGATAAACTAAATGAAGAGGATTTAAAATTATTATTTATTGTATTAGAAAAGCTTAAAGAAATGAATGAACTTTTTTATAAAGAGCTGAAATCTACTATAGAAATAAAGTTTTTAAATGATTATATAAAAGGATTTATTTTTAAAAGTGGAACATGGCTTGAAATTGCTACTAATAATTTGATAAATAAAATAAAAGAAATTGATGAAAGTAAAAATGGCTTAATCTTTTTGTGGAATAATGAAAATAGAACGGTACGTAATGAGTTAGATGTTGTGGCAGTAAAGGATTCAGTAACCATCTGTATATCATGTAAAGATAGTGATAAATATAATGAAATGGCGCTGAATGAATTAAATGTATATGCTAATAAAATAGGTGGAAAAAGCGTATATAAGATTTTGGTGGCTACAAAAGAACCTGTAAAATTACCGGTGAAAACTCGGGCGAAAGAAATGGGTATAAATCTTGTTATTTTTGACGGTGATGAGGAGAAGTTTATTAGGAGTATTAGAGCTATTATTAATGGTGAATAATAGAGTGAATGTACCTTTGGTGGTGAATGTTGCAAGCAGGTGAATGTTGACGAAGTCAAGTGAATGTTGGCTACGCCAGGACTAAGGATGAAATTCCCTTTAGGGGGAATTTCTTTTATTTTAAAGAGTATAGTGCCTGCGGCAAGGGGTTAATGCTGTATTAGCCTGTTAGGATAATAAGCGCAGGAGTTTTGTTAATAGAGTTTTTCATTGTTAGTAATAGAAGTTTGGTAAATAAAAAAGTTCCCTGGAGAGGGAACTTTTTCATTAAATATATATTGTAAATTTTAATTTGGTATACGTATTTATTATTTTGTAGTTCCTATTTTTTCACCAAGAACAACTTTTGTTTCAAAGCCTAATGAAGATTGGATAAGTATGTCTTCATCAATTTCTACGGTGTTTGGTTTAAGGAACAATATTGTTGTAGAGCCGCCAAATTTAAAGTAACCTTTTTCTGCACCTTTTTCTACAGCTTTATCTGGTGTATAAGTTTGGACTATTGAACCTACGCAGGTAGCTCCAACTTCCACATTAATTATATCACCAAAGTTATCTGATTTAAAAATAGACCATTCTCTTTTGTTCTGGCAGTATAGTTTTGGGATTCTTTCTAGTGCTGTTGGATTAACAGAGTAGTAGTTCCCTTTAATAAAATGATTTTCTTTTGGTACACCCGAATCTACAAAGTGGAATCTATGATAATCAGTAGGACATAATCTTAATACAAGACAAGTGCCTCCTTCATATTCTTTAGCAATTTCATCATCACCTATTAGTTCGGCTAAACTATAATTAATATGTTTTACTTGTATTACTTTGTTTATATCAATATTAGTATAAGCCAGTAATCTTCCATCGCCAGGTGAAATCAAATGATTTTTAGCAGTGTCGATTGGGCGGGCTGTTGGAGTTACTTCTCTAATAAAGAAATCATTAAAGCTAGTAAAATCGCTTTTATTCTTCATATATTCTGACATATCTATAGAAAAATTATCAATAAATGAAGGTATTTTTTTTGTACTTAATCTACTATCACAGTACATTCCATATATTTTTGAAAATATTTTTCTTTTAACAAATAACTCCAAAAAGCTTTTTCCAATAGGTGATTCATAAGTCCACGTAATATACTTTTCACCAGCAACATTTTCAATATCATATGTAGTTGTGTGTCTGTTATATATTCTTATCATGTCAATACCTCTATATTTTTCTTATAATTATATATATAATAGCATAGAATAGATGAAATTTAAAAATAAATTATGAAAACAATTGCAATAAATAGTAGTAAGAGGTAAAATAGAAACTGTAAAACTGGTAATAGTTTTTTAGTTTTTTTATTTCCGAGGAGATGAATTGATGAAAATAAAAATTGTAGAAGCAACAATAGAAATATTTAAAGTAAAGGGAATAAAATTCACTATGGATGATATTGCTGGCAAATTAGGTATAAGCAAAAGAACTATATATGAAACAGTAAGTAGTAAGGAAGAAATATTAAGCTTAATTGTAGATACTGTATTTGATATGATTAAAATGCGTGAAAGTGAAATATTAAATGATGATAATCTGAGTGATGTTGAGAAGTTAAAGAAAACATTAATAGTATTACCTACGTCTTTTGAAACTATTGATTATAGTAGAATATATGAGGTAAAGAAGGCTTATCCAAATGTGTATGAAAAATTAGTATATAGATTGGAAAATGATTGGGAGCCTACTAACAAGCTTATTGAAAAGTGTATAGCAAAAGGTGAAATAAAACATATTAGATTACATACAATTAAGACTATATTAATAGGATCAATAAGAGATTTATTAGATTCTGACTATATGTATACAGAGCATGTAGGATACCAAGATACTTTAGAAGAAATTATAGAAATAATTTTTGAGGGACTAATAGTTAAGTAGGTGAGAAAATGAGAATAATAAAGCCTTTAAACTTTGATTGGAAATACAAATCCTGCTTTAAAGATGTAGATATTGAGGAAAATTCATTTGAACATTATGAACAAGTGAATATTCCTCATTCTAATATAGAACTTCCTTATAATAATTTTAATGAAGAAACGTATGCATTTATAAGCTGTTATAAAAAAGTAATTAAAATATCTGATGATTATAGGGATAAAGATATATTTATATCATTTGAGGGTGTAGCTAATTATGCAAAAGTTTATGTAAATGGACAATTGGCAGGGGAGCATAAAGGTGGCTACACACCTTTTGATATAAAAATAGACAATTTAGTAAGCTTTAATGAAGACAATGTAATAACAGTGGTAGTTGATTCTACAGAAAGAGAAGAAGTACCTCCTTTTGGCAATGTAGTTGATTATCTAACTTATGGGGGAATTTACAGAGAAGTATCATTAAAAATACTAGATAAAATACATATAGATAATATTTTCATAAAAACTGAAGATGTATTAAAGAAAAATAAAAAGATTAATCTCAATCAAGGCACTTTATAAATAGATGTGATGAAATATATACTAAAACAAATAATTTAGCTCATTTACTAGATCCAACGAGAGCAACTGGCGGAGTAAGAAATTTTGTTGGAAGTACTATCCTAGAAAACGTTTACACTTATAACGATTTTGTTCATACAGGTAAAAATAAACCATTAGAGAAAGCCAACAAAATATCTAAATCTAAAAAGATACCTTATTTAGTATCAGAGCATAGTGGACACATGTATCCAACAAAGAGATTTGATCATGAAGTAAAACGTATTGAACATGCGTTAAGACACATGAGAATACTAAATGAAATGTATGGCTCAAATAGAATTTCAGGTGCTATTGGCTGGTGCATGTTTGATTATAATACACATAAGGATTTCGGTAGTGGTGATAGAATATGTTACCACGGAGTAATGGACATGTTTAGAATTCCAAAGCTAGCTGCCTATGTGTATTCATCGCAACAGGAAGATATACCTGTCATGGAAGTAGCATCAAATATGGAGATAGGCGATTATGCCGGTGGACAGTTAGGAAAAGTTAATATATTTACTAACTGCGATTATGTGAAGTTTTATAAGAATGATGAATATATCGGTAAGTTTTATCCAGATAGGAAAACTTATAAATATGTACCTCATCCACCTATTGTAATTAGTGATTTTGTGGGAAAAGCTATAGAAGAAAATGAAAGATTTAACCCTAAAGATGCTGAAATGATAAAAGAAGTGCTTTTAGCTGGGATGACTTATGGAATGAGCCTTCCTATAAAGTATAAGATGAAAGCGTTATATCTTATGATAAAAACTAAAATAACACCAAAGGAAGCTTTAGATTTATACGGCAGATATATAGGTAACTGGGGTGGAAATATAATGACCTATAGATTTGAAGGATATACGGGGAATAAACTGGTGAAGACTGTTACTAAGACTGCTTTAAAGGAAGCTAGGCTAGAAGCGGCAGTAGATAGTTATGATTTGATTGAAGATAACACATATGATGTTACGAGAGTGGTATTATCGGCAGTAAGTGAGAATGGTAATTTATTAAATTATGCTAGTGATCCAATCTGGATAGAAACAGAAGGGCCTATTGAAGTAATAGGAGATAAATTGTTATCGCTTAAAGGCGGGGCTGTAGGATTTTATATCAAAACTATTGGACAGAGTGGAAAGGCTAAAATTAAAATAATGACATCTAATTTAGGAAGATGTGAATTAGAATTCAATGTGGTAAAAATAAAAGAACAGCAAATTTAATTATTGGAGAGTGTTAATATGGAACTTACAAATAGAGAGAAGTATTGTTATGGAATCGGTGGGTTTGGAAAAGATTTAGTTTATGCTTTAGTAGCAACATATTTTATGTTTTACTTAACAGATGTAAAAGGATTATCATCTGTCTTTGCAGGTGTTTTATTATGTGTAGCAAGAATATGGGATGCAATAAATGACCCTATGATGGGAATGGTAGTAGATAATACTCGTACCAAGTATGGTAAATTCAGGCCTTGGATAATGATGGGGACATTGATAAATTCAATTATATTAGTACTGATGTTTGCAAAGTTTAATATAACAGGAACAGCTTTATGTATATATGTATCAGTATTCTACATTCTTTGGGGAATGACTTATACTTTAATGGATATTCCTTATTGGTCATTTATACCAGCTTTAACATCTAGTGAAGAAGAAAGAAATGTAATGTCAGTAATTCCAAGAGTATTTGCTTCATTCGGGTACTTTATTGCAACATCATGCAGTTTATTATTTGTAAATAATTTTGTAGTAAATAAATTAGGAAAAGACCAGGAAACAGGATTCTTTATGTTAGCAATAGTAATAGCTACAATATTTATAATAACTTCATCTATTACAGTATTTAATGTTAAAGAACATCATCCAAGTGAAGAAAATAAAAAGTTTAAATTTAAAGAAATATTTACAACAATAAAAAATAACGATCAGTTAGTAGTTATTTTTGGAACAATAGCACTTTATACAGCAGCATTAAATATTACATCAGGATTAGGGATTTACTTCTTTAAATATGATGTAGGAAATGAAAATTTATTCTCAACATTTACGATGGTTATTGGACTAGCACTATTCGTATATGTTAAATATTATAAATTAAACGGAAAATATAGAGAAGAAATAATGGCTTCATTAGGAGAAAAACATAAAGAGCCAGAATTAGGATTATAATAAAAAAAAGCAGCATACGCTGCTTTTTTTTATTCACTGAATTTTTCTAAGAATTCATCATATGACATAGTTCTATCAAAGATTGAACCATCATCACCTATTCTTATTATTCTGTTAGCTATAGTTTGTACGAATTGGTGGTCATGAGAAGCAAATAAAACATTGCTATCATAATCTTTTAATCCGTTATTTACAGCTGTAATTGATTCAAGGTCTAAGTGGTTTGTAGGACCATCTAAAACAAGTACATTAGCATTAGTAAGCATCATTTTAGAAAGCATACATCTAACCTTTTCTCCTCCAGATAAAACATTAGCTTGTTTTAAAGCTTCTTCACCAGAGAATAACATTCTTCCTAAGAATCCTCTGATATAGCTTTCAGATTTTTCTTCAGAGAATTGTCTTAGCCAATCAACTAAGCTTAAGTTACAATCATTGAAGTATTCAGAGTTATCTTGTGGGAAGTAAGCAGATGTTATTGTTATTCCCCATTTATATGAACCAGCATCTGGTTCCATTTCGCCATTGATAATTTTAAATAAAGTAGTAATAGCTATTTCGTTTCCGATGAATGCTATCTTATCTTCCTTATTTACTCTGAAGCTTACGTTATCTAAAACTTTTACTCCATCAATAGTCTTAGTTAATCCTTCAACTGTTAATATATCATTACCAACTTCTCTTTCAGGCTTAAATCCAACGAATGGATATCTTCTGCTTGATGGTTGAATATCATCTAAAGTAATCTTATCTAATAATTTTTTACGAGATGTAGCTTGCTTAGATTTAGAAGCATTAGCACTGAATCTAGCAATGAAGTCTTGTAATTCTTTAATTTTTTCTTCTTTTTT